>CAZAWS010000080.1:0-2063 GCA_964488755.1 uncultured Anaerolineaceae bacterium
TTACTGGTTTACTGGTTTACTGGTTTACTGGTTTACTGGTTTACTGGTTTACCGGCCTACTGGTCTACTGGTTTACTGGTTCACTGAATTTGCGGGGTGCCACTTTTCTTATCGAAGGGTGGTGGGAAAATCGCTTCGAACTCTTCACGAGTAAGATTTTCTTTCTCAATGAGTGCTTCTGCAACAGCATTTAATTCATCACGATATTCTTTCAAAATGTTTTGGGCAGTTTTATAAGCGATGTTCACCAATTTGCGAACTTCGGCATCAATCTTTTGAGCAATTGCTTCAGAATAATCGCGTTGCTCAGAGATTTCACGTCCCAAGAAAACTAGCTCTTCTTTTTTGCCATAAGTCATCAAGCCAAGCTCATCGCTCATACCCAATTGAGTGACCATGCTACGTGCCATCTGCGTAACCTGAGAAATATCATTAGATGCACCCGAGGTAATATCATCAAAGACCTCTTCTTCTGCAACACGCCCACCAAGTGCATAAGCTAGGGTTGCCATCAATTTCTTGCGAGATTGCAACATGCGATCTTCTTCGGGACGGAACCAAGTTACGCCGCCGGCTTGCCCACGCCCGATAATGGTCACTTTTTGGACGGGGTCTGCTTCGGCAATCGCGTTGCCCACAACAGCATGTCCTGCTTCGTGATAGGCAATGATACGTTTTTCTTCATCTGAGATTAAGCGAGATTTACGCTCTGGTCCCATGACTACACGTTCAATGGCTTCTTCTAAATCTTCTTGCTCAATTACCTTTTTATTACGGCGTGCGGCAAGAAGTGCCCCTTCGTTGATTAGGTTTTCAAGGTCTGCGCCAACAAATCCGGGGGTGCCACCAGCGAGAGAAGATAAATCCACGTCAGGTGCAAGGGGCTTCCCTTTTGAATGTACCTTTAAGATTGCTTCGCGTCCCTTTTTATCGGGGCGATCCATCATGACGCGACGGTCAAAGCGACCGGGGCGTAATAAGGCGGGGTCAAGAATATCGGGGCGATTGGTTGCCGCGATCATAATCACGTTAGTTTCGGTATCAAAACCATCCATTTCTACAAGCATTTGATTAAGGGTTTGCTCACGTTCATCGTGTGAACCACCCAAACCTGCGCCACGTTGGCGGCCGACCGCATCAATTTCATCTATGAAAATAATACAAGGATTATGTTTCTTCGCTTGTTCAAAAAGGTCACGAACACGGCTTGCGCCAACGCCAACAAACATTTCTACAAATTCAGAACCAGAAATAGAGAAGAAGGGAACACCTGCTTCGCCTGAAACTGCTTTTGCGAGAAGTGTTTTCCCCGTTCCCGGTGCACCAACAAGCAAAACACCCTTAGGAATACGTGCCCCTAGTTGGATATATTTCTCAGGCTCTTTCAAAAAGTCTACAACTTCACTCAGTTCTTCTTTTGATTCTTCTGCCCCTGCCACATCTTCAAAGGTGACGGTGGGGTTTTCACCCGTAAACATACGCGCTTTAGATTTACCAAAAGACATTGCCTGATTATTACTGCCCTGTGCCTGACGGAAAATAAAGAACAGAATTCCCGCCATGAATATGACTGGCAAAATAACAAAGAGATTAGAAAGAACAAGTTCCCATGTAGATAGCGGACGCGCTTCTATTTTTATACTATCTAAAGCTAAGGCTTCTTGAGAAACGCCTAAATTAATCAACTGCTCCACAAGGGTGGTCGTTGGTTCTTTATGGGAAATACGCTCTACAGCATCGTCACCGTTGCCGTAAATAACGACAACCTTATCATCTTTTCCGATGAGAATACGGCTAACCTTTTCTTCTTGCACATCGTGAGCCACTTCGCTGATAGTGAGAGGCTCGGCTACAGTTGTTTCTTGTTGTACGTTCATGTAAATCATTGCGATAATGGCAATAAAAAACATGACATAAACAATATACGATTGATTTCGTTTTGATTCCACAGAATCCTCCTAAATTATGAGGGGAAATTATACCAATTTTCTATCATTTTAATTTTCAGTATTAAAATTCATATAATACTCTAACTATTTGTCTGGTGGTCAACACCTTTGCAA
>CAZAWS010000080.1:2163-7364 GCA_964488755.1 uncultured Anaerolineaceae bacterium
CCTTGTCGCCTTTGCAAGCCTTGTTACTCTTTTAGCCGCAACTCAACGGGGCAATGGTCTGAACCAAGCACATCATCGTGAATAGTCACATCTTCTACACGGGGAAGAAGATTTTCGGAGATTAGAAAATAATCAAGCCGCCAGCCAACATTTCGAGAACGCGCTCCCCCACGATATGACCACCACGAATACTGCTCTTTTTCAGGGTATAGATGCCTAAAAGGATCCACTAAGCCGTGCGCCATAAATTTATCGACCATTGCACGCTCTTCGGGCAAAAATCCAGAAGTTTTATGGTTTGTTTTGTGATTTTTCAAATCTATTTCATTATGCGCTGTATTAAAATCGCCCGTAATAATAACAGATTCTCCTGCCGAGTGTAATGCATTAACTTGCGCTAATAAAAGTTCATAAAAATCGAGTTTATATTGCACGCGCTCATGTCCACGCTGTCCATTGGGAAAGTAGATATTATAAAGATAAAAGTTGGGGTGACGCGTCCGAATCACACGCCCTTCTACGTCGAAACGCTCACTGCCAAGTCCCAAGTTTACTTCACGCGCGTCCCGCTTAATCCAAGTAGAGGTACCGCTATATCCTTTTTTCTCGGCTGGGTTCCAAATAATCTTATACCCCTCCACTTCCCGTTGTTCTTCTGGCAATTGCTCAGGTAAAACTCGCGTCTCTTGCAAGCACATCGCATCGGGTGATTGATCAATAATCCAAGGCAAAACACCTTTCTTTAGGGCAGCTCTTAGCCCATTAACATTCCAGCTAATTATCTTCATCTTATATCCTCTTCTATGGTAAACTTAACTTATATTTTACGGGAAAGAACTTATGACTAATGAAACAAAAAATATCCTATGTATTGAAGACGAACCAGAAATGATTGATTTGATTCGCATCATTCTCGATCGGCATGGCTTCAATGTGCAAGGGGCAGATGGTGGCAGAGAGGGGCTAAAAATGGTCAACGAAAACCCACCAGACCTAATTTTACTTGATTTAATGATGCCAGATATAGACGGTTGGGAAGTATACCAGCAAATAAAAGCAAACAAAAAAACGAAACAAATTCCCGTTATTATCGTCACCGCAAAAGCCCAAAATGTTGATAAGGTGCTTGGCTTACACATCGCAAAGGTAGACGATTATATTTCTAAACCTTTTAGCCCCAAAGACCTCTTAGCCAGCGTTCAAAAAGTGCTGGGCTTGGAATTAACAGCTCTCTAAAACCGTCAAACTTAATCGGCAGGGCGGCGAAAGTCGCCCTTTTTTAATGCCTATGACTCGAAATATTCATATTCACAATTTGGATGCCGCATCTCAAACATCATTGCAAATAAAATACTGTGATACCTTTCTTTGTCGTTTGCGCGGGTTAACATTCACTTCCGAAATCGCGCCTGTATCAGGCTTGCTTCTTGTTCAAAAAACAGATTCCCGGCTAGACGCGGCGATTCACATGCTCGGCGTCAGCTACGATTTAGCCGTTATCTGGATCAACTCATCCATGAAAGTGGTTGATAAAGTTTTGGCAAAAAGCTGGCATTTGTCTTATGCCCCCAAAGAACCCGCACAATATGTTTTAGAAATTCATCCCGACAGATTGGGGGAGTTTAAAATTGGCGATAGGGTTCAATTTGAAAATGTTTAAACTTGTGAAACGTGAAACCAAAAAGCGGGAAAACCCGAAAGATTTCAATCGCACCACAGGGAAATCAAAGCCTATGCTTTCAAAGTCGCCACGTGGAAAACGCACAGAAATAAAACCTTTCGGGTTTCTACTCCTGCTCATCTTTTCTTTTCTTCTGATGGCAAATCCTGTTTACGCCCAAGAAGGGGAAGGAAATCCTGTTTATATCGTTCAATCTGGTGATACCTTATGGGATATTGCTTCACGCTTTAATGTTGACCTTGATGAATTAATTGCACTAAATGAACTTGCCGATAACAATCTCATTGTGGGACAAGAGATTATTATTCCCGGTCTAGAAGGGGTGAGTGGTGTCCTGAGAACGGAAACCGTGCCTTATGGGGATAATTTACGCTCTCTCAAGCGGCGCACACAAACGCCTCAAGATGTTTTACGCAGATTAAACCGACTTCTTAGCCCAACTGAACTTTACGCAGGGGTTAAGTTGATTATTCCCGTAGACGAGAAAGCCTCTTCGCTTTCGGCACGCGCCTCGCTCAAAGAGGGCGAAACCTTGCTCGAAGAGGCGATTCGCGAAGACAGCGATATTTGGACGCTCACAGAAATCAATACCCTAAGCAATACCTCCTCTGCCCTACCGGGGGAAGTTTTGTACGCACCTGCAAGAAATAAAGATGAAGCCAGCAGTATAAATGGGCTTCCGCCAGCATTTCTTTCTGTACAGGTAGAATCTTTACCCTTTTATCAGGGGGGCACAGCAGAAATTAACGTAGAAGTTGCCGATAATGTCTCACTAAGCGGCTCACTTTTTTCAAATAAAGAATACCAGCTAAAGTTTTTCCCTTATCAAACAAATCATTTTGTGGCATTACAAGGCATCCACGCTATGACAGAACCTGGAGCATATCCGCTCAAATTAGAAGCCACTTATCCCGATGGGCGCGTAGAGTCTTATGAGCAAATGGTACTCATCAACTCAGGGGGATATAATGATGAAATTTTACTCGTTCCCCCAGAAACACTTGACCCCGTCACCAGAGAAAAAGAAGAGAGCGAGTTATTGGCGGTAGTTTCTCAAGCAAGCCCAGAGCAACTATGGGACGGTGTCTTTACCAACCCATCTGTTTATGAAGATTGCTTTACCTCTTATTATGGTAATCGGCGTTCTTATAGAGCAAATGATGGAAGCACCGATAAAAATTATGAGGGCTTTCACAGCGGCTTAGATTTTTGTGGCGGAACAGGGCTAGAGATAGACGCCTCCGCGAATGGCGTAGTCGTCTTTGCTCAAAATACGATAATTCGCGGCAACGCGACTATTATCGATCACGGCAGAGGTGTTTTTACAGGCTACTGGCATCAATCGGAAACTTATGTTGAGGTCGGCGATGAAGTTGTGGAGGGCGAGATAATTGGCTTGGTCGGCGCAACTGGGCGCGTAACGGGCGCACATTTGCATTGGGAAGTATGGGTTAATGGGGCACAGGTTCGTCCAATGGAGTGGTTAGAGCAGAGTTTTCCTTAAGTAGCGAAAGCTGACAGGTCTTAAAGACCTGTCAGGTTTTTTACGGTAGCAAGCCTAAATTCACGTACGTCGCGTAACTATCATCCCCCCAAAAGGAGCAAGATGAATCTTGCGTTACGAATCTCTTTTGACAAATCATCCCCTCCCTGCTATACTGCCAAACGTTAAACATGGATATGACTTTCACTGTCAGTAGACAGTTTTTGATTAAGAACAACCAAAGTTCTGCAAGAAGCCCTCGGGAGAAAGATTCCTTTGGGCTATTTTTTTAATCTAAACCGCATAAGGCGGTTCTATAACTATTTAAAGAGGAAATATGAGTAAAAAATTGAAGATTGTGCCACTTGGTGGCTTAGGGGAAGTAGGAAAAAATATGATGGCGTATGAATACGGTGAGAATGTTCTCATTGTAGATATTGGCATCATGTTCCCCGAAAATGATATGTTAGGGATTGATTATATAATTCCCGATTTCACCGATTATATAGCTGCCAAAAGAGATGCGGTACGTGGCATTGTGATTACGCATGGTCACGAAGACCATGTTGGTGCGATTTCGCATCTTTTGCAAGAAGTTAACGTCCCCGTTTACGGCACGACCCTAACGATGGGCTTGGCAGAAGTAAAAATGAAACGCAATAAAATGGCGGGGCAAGGTAATTTCAATGTGATACAAGCAGGCGATACCGTCAATATTGGTCCCTTTAAAGTGGAATTTTTCCACGTTTGCCATTCTATTCCTGACGCTGTGGGTTTGGGTATCACTTCACCTGCTGGTTTAGTTGTACACATGAGCGATTATAAATTTGACCACACGCCTGTAGATGGCTGGCAAACTGATTATGCTAAGTTAGCATCCTTCTCCCAACGCGGCGTAGATTTGCTTCTCGCTGATTCAACAAATGCCACCCGCGCGGGTTGGACACCCTCTGAAAAAGTGATTGACCCTGCCTTTGATACCGTTTTCGAAAATGCACCGGCGCGTATTATTGTGGCATCTTTTGCTTCACAAATCTCCCGTATGCAACAAGTGGTCGATGCCGCCGTAAAACACGGTCGTAAAATCGCCTTTGTAGGGATGAGCATGGTAGATAATTCAAAATTAGCCATAAAATTAGGCTATCTTGATGTCCCCGTAAATACATTAGTTTCCCTCGACCAAGCACTCGGTATGAAGGGCAAAGATGTGGTGCTCATGGGCACCGGTTCGCAAGGCGAACCCTCTTCTATTATGGGACGCTTGGCAACTGGCACAAATCGGCATTTTGGCTTAAAAAATGACGATACCATTGTGCTCTCATCGCATCCCATTCCCGGCAACGAAGAATCGGTTAATAAAACCATCAACTCTTTGCTCCGCCGCGGCGCAACCGTGATTGACGATACCATCCTCCCCATTCACGTTTCTGGTCATGCTAGCCAAGAAGAGATGAAATTGCTCCTCAGCTTAGTGAAACCGAAAAACTTTATCCCTATGCACGGCGAATTACACATGCTCCACCGCCACGCCATGATGGCAGAAGAAATGGGCATAGCCCCCGATCGTATTTTCATTGCAGAAAATGGTCAGGTCATTGAACTTGAAGACAGCAAAGTTTCCCTCGGCGAACGTCTCCCTGGTGGCTACGTTTTCGTAGACGGAGACAGCATAGGCGATACCGATCATAATGTTATGCAAGAGCGTGAACGTCTCTCGCAAGGCGGAATCTTCTTAATCGACCTCAATATAGATAAATTCACAGGCAAACTCCTGCACGCCCCAGAAATCATCACTCGCGGCTTTGTTAGCCCCGAAGAAGCCGATGATCTAATTCCCATTGTGCAGAAGAAAGTAGTAGACATCATCGAAGGCGGCATAGATAACCCCAAACGTGTCATGAACGTCATCCGCTCTTTCTTATATAATGAGACAAAGCGCAAGACAATGGTATTTGTGACTTCGAGCAAAGTTTAGGGATTAGGGAATCAGAAAGGGCGACTGTGATACAGTCGCCCTTTTTTTATTTGGAAGGAGCG
>CAZAWS010000081.1:0-7311 GCA_964488755.1 uncultured Anaerolineaceae bacterium
GTCAATGAACGACATATCGGGGTCGCCCGTTTTTTTCAGCGGGGTCGGTACGCAGATACTCACGGCTTCTACATCTTTTAGCACAGCAAAATCGGTGGTGGCTTTTATTTTTCCGCTTTTTACCAACTTTGCTACAACTTCGGCTTCTACATCGGGGATATAGCTTTGCCCTTTGTTCAATGCGTCAATTTTGCTTGCATCGGGGTCAATGCCAATAACGTCAAAGCCTGCTTCGGCGAAGACGACTGCCAAAGGGAGACCTACATAGCCTAGCCCTAAAACTGCCATCTTGGCTTCTTTTTTTTCTAGTTTTTTGATTAGTTCTTTTTTCATTTTTGCTCCGAACATTTTTAGACCTGACAGGTTTCATAAGACACGTTTGCGAAAAAACATCTTCTTATCAGGTTGATTATGGTTGACAAAGACTCTGATCAAAACCTGTCAGGTCTTTGTTTAAGATGGGATTTGTGCCCCAACCTGCAAATAAATAGGGGATAGACTTGCCGCGTCGTCCGCACTTCGACTTGGTTCAGCACGCGTGTTTTTAGCTTGATACCGTTCCCAAGCAATTTCTGCTAAAGAAGCAGGATTGCGCAATGAGCGCGCGGGGGAACAGAGTTCTGCTAATTCGACTTTTGCAATAATCTCACGCTCTTCTGCGGACAATTCTCCACAAATGAGCGTGGGTTCTTCGATGGATTCTACGAGTTCATCTATACGCATCACGCTGAGATTATCTTCTGATTCCCAGCCACCTGTGTCAGACGCGTTATAGTAGCCGACTGCCAAACGTCCGCGCCCAGCTTGTAGAAGGCACGCAAGCCGAATATCACGCGTGGCTACAGTGGCTGAGAGGATATCCAGTGTCGGGACACCAATCAAAGGTAAAGAACGCGCGAGGGCGAGTCCCTTCATCAGAGATAATCCCACTCTTAGGCTGGTAAATGAGCCGGGACCGATAGCAACGCCTAGCGCGGATAAATCATCTATTTTATGGTTTGTACGTTTTAAGAGCGCGTCAATTTCTGGGGCAAGTGAAGTGGTGTGGCGCAATTTTCCATACCATGAGCTTGCGCCTATAACTTGCACACCATCATATAACGCGATGCCGACTTGGGTGGTGGAGGTGTCTACTGCGAGTAACATAATGCGTGTTGCGTATTGCGTATTGCGTAAAACGTAAAAAAATACGTCTTATGCTTTACGAAGTACGAATAATCTTTTCTGGGTTTAATTACCATTTAACAACCTCTGTTTAAAAGCCTTCCGCTGAATTTTTAAATAAGGATAAAAATCTTCATATTGCCGCATTACTAGAGAATAGTAGCTCTTTGCTTCAAAGTCTTCTCTTTTATATAAAATTTTGTGCTGACGCACAATCTCGTATTTCATAAAAATATCGTTTGTGTTCATAAAGACCAAATCAACATGACAAAAACCGTGACGTGCTAATTCTGTGAGGATATCAAGTTGCTGGTCTTTAATGCCTTCTTCACCTTTGATGCCCAAATCTAAATCGCTTTCTGGGTGCATATTCCCAGATGCGACAGACCCAAAAAGATAAACAGCCTGAACTTTAGGGAATTGACTGAATATCTCTGGTATAGGGTTTAGGTTAGTGGGGTTTTTGCTCATCATCTTTTACGTATTAGTTTTACGCAATGCCAAAAGCAGATTTGCGTAATTGATTAATCATGTTTTGATAATACTCACCTTTTGCCGTGAGTTTCAAGCGGCGGTGCTCTTCATCTATATATTCAAGTTTGAGCCAAAGACGTTCTTTGGGCAAAATACTTTCGATGCGTTCTGCCCATTCAATAAGAAGTGAGCCAGTAGCGAGCATTTCATCTAAATCGAGCATTTCAGCTTCTGATGCAGATTCTAGCCTGTAGGTGTCAAGATGAAAAAGTTGATTTTTATCTGTACGACGGTACATATTAACGATAATAAAGGTTGGGCTACTAACGGGATCTAGCGAACCCCAGCCCTGCGCCACGCCCTGTACAAAAGTAGTTTTGCCTGCGCCCAAATCGCCTTCTAAGCAGACGATGTCGCCGATTTTGAGCATTGCGCCTAAACGCATGCCCATACGCCGAGATTGCTCTGGGCTACGGGAAATAAAATCAATGGCGTTTGGGTCTAAAATTGGCATGGGGCGATTATACCTCACGGGGGAGGGAGGGCAAGGATGAGCGAGACAATGAATTCGAAGGTAAGCGTTCAGGGGTTTCAAAACAGAACGCGGATTTTAAAAACTTTTTTGTTTTTTTCTCTACCGTACATCTTTAGAAGAAACTGTCTCAGGCAGAAAAACTTACCACAGATAAACAGGATAAACGCTGATTTAACGCAATTGGTCACACCCCTCTGCTCTAGCCGCTATCTCCATCGGCGGTTTATGAGAAGCCCGCCGCCGAGGACGGCGGCGGGAGCGATATTTTAAGGGGGGAGCGTGACCAACTACGTGGAGTCCGTAAAGGAGCGTAGAATTAGAGTTCTATAAGACTACCAAAGCTACGCTTGACTTTCACCCCTTGCATTGCGTAAAATAGAAATATATCTACTCAAAAAAAACAGACATCAAGTCGGGGAATTTCTAACAATAAGCATAGGTAAAAAATGGACTATAAAGATTATTATGAGACTTTAGGGGTTGACCGAAAAGCTAGCCAAGATGAAATCAAGAAAGGCTATCGCAAATTGGCGATGAAGTATCACCCTGACAAAAACCCAGATGATAAAAATGCAGAAGAAAAGTTCAAAGAAATTAACGAAGCACATCAGGTTTTAAGTGACCCAGAAAAACGTGCGCGCTATGATCGGCTTGGGTCATCTTATTCGCAATGGCAAGAAGGTGGCACGCCCGGCGATTTCAATTGGAATAATTGGACGGGTGGCGCGCCACGCGGCGGCGGAAGGCGTGTTCAATATGAGGACGCATTCGGCGGCGCAGGCGGGAGGGGGGGCATGTCGGACTTTTTCGAGGCAATCTTTGGCATGGGGGGCATGGGCGGCGGTGTTCGGGGAGCAGGCGCAAGCCAAAATCCACGCGCACGCCGTCAGCATTTTGAGCAACCCGTTAGCATTTCTTTGGCAGAGGCGCATGATGGCGCAATCCGTGTTTTAGAGAGTGAAGGGAAGCAAATCCAAATTAAAATTCCTGCGGGGGCAAAAACGGGTACCAAAGTTCGAGTGAAGGGAAAGGCACCTGATGGCGGAGATTTGTATTTAAAGATAAATGTTGACAAAAACGCTCAATTCGAACGTAAAAATGATGACCTGCACACAACCGTAGAAGTGGATGTTTTCACAGCATTACTCGGTGGTACAGCGCAGGTGAAAACATTTAATGGCAACCTTTCGCTCACTATCCCCGCCGGTACTCAGCCGGAACAAAAGATGCGTTTATCAGGACGAGGAATGCCGAAATTGCGTAATGCCAAAGAAAAAGGTGATTTATACGTGCGCGTAAAAGTGAAAATCCCTAAAAATTTGAGTGAAGAACAAAAAAAGTTATTAGCTGAAGCCGCAGGGAAGAAATAATAACCTGTCCGCATCTAAAGATTTGCGGTTGACTGACAAATCTTTTTAAACACAAAGGGCACAAAAATGCTCTAAGGAAAACATAAAAAAACACGCTAATCTGCTCAACTTGTCTAATCTGCGTTCTGCATTCTAGGCATGGGATTGAAATCCCATGCTGAAATACCAAGCTCGTTCAAACGGACTTCCCGTATCAGGCTATGAATTCATTCATCAGTAGCTTAGGCAATAACACCAACATTTTGAGCAATTACCTAAACTTTTTAAACAATGGAGAAAGAATGAAAAAAATATTACTAATACTAGCCATCCTGATTTTGAGCGTTATCTCTTGTCAGGCAACCAGTTTTTCACAAACGCCTGCTCCCAGTATCCCTACGGCACCAAGCACTCACCCCGAAGAAATTTATGTGCCCGAACCCGTTTCAAGTAATTTGACAACCCTCTATGAAGCAGCCTTACCGGGCGTTGTTTCTATTCGCGTTTTTTCTGAAAATGGAGGCGGCGTAGGCTCTGGGTTTGTTTTCGATACAGAAGGGCATATTATTACAAATTACCACGTTGTTGAAGGCGCAACAGAAGTAGAAGTAGATTTCCCCTCAGGTCATAAAACCTACGGAACAGTCGTTGGCACAGATTTAGATTCAGATTTAGCGGTAGTAAAAGTAGATGTCCCTGCCGAAGAGCTACATCCCTTAGCCATTGGCGATTCGGATTTGCTCAAAGTTGGACAAACAGTTATCGCCATTGGCAACCCCTTTGGGTTGAGCGGTTCAATGACCACAGGCATTGTCTCTGCACTTGGGCGAACGCTAGATTCGATGAATAATGCCCCCGGTGGCGGTTTCTTTACCGCGGGTGATATTATCCAAACCGATGCCGCAATTAACCCCGGCAACTCTGGCGGACCGCTTTTTAATGCCAGTGGTGAAGTGGTGGGCATTAACCGCGCCATTCGTACAACAAATTTCTCAGACGATGGCGACCCCGTCAACTCAGGCATTGGCTTTGCCGTTGCTATCAATATCGTTCGGCGCGTTGTGCCTAGCCTAATTGCAACTGGCACTTACGAATACCCCTATATGGGTGTTTCATCCCTTAGTGACCTCAATTTACACAGCATTGACGCACTTGGGCTTCCACAACAGACAGGCGCGTATGTAACATCCGTTTCTCCCGGCAGTCCCGCCGATGAAGCCGGCATTCAAGGCGCAAGCGACAACGGAGAAGGAGTCCCCACTGGCGGAGATTTAATCATCGGCATTGATGGTCTAAAAGTAGACCAATTTGACACCTTATTAAAATATCTGCTCAATCACAAATCGCCCGGAGACTCAATTGACTTAAAAATTCTTCGGGATGGAGAAGAGATTAGCATTACAGTAGTTTTAGGCAAAAGACCCTAAAAAAACACTTGGCAGGATGATGAGAATCTCGGCTCGTGCGTGACCCAAACTTGAGTGCCCTAAACCAACATCCTTCTGGCGTAGACACAAATAGCATCCCCCCACGCGCCAAGTTTATCTTTTGCACTCAAGCCTAAAACGCGCACGGTGCGGAACATTCCAACAAAACAGAAGCTGAGGAGAATCCATTCCCTTTAAGAAGAACGGGGACTCCTCAGCAAATCAAAATAAGTAAAAAGGAGGTAAGCGTTCAATTGTTTTTCCCAATCCTAATATCTAAAATAAGGAGTGATCATGTTAAACAACAAGGCTATAAACGAGTTACTCGATTATAAAAGCAACACCCCCATTCTTAGTATTTATCTAAACATCGCAGAAAAAAACCCGGAATCTTATAAGTTGACCTTGCGCTCCATGCTTAAAGGAATAGACATGCCCGATGATGAAGAGGCAGCTATTCGCTATATTGAACACGAATTTTCAAGAGAAGGGCGTAGTGTTGCCATTTTCTCTTGTGCATCAGAAGATTATTTCCGCGCCTATTCGATTTCAGTGCCTGTACATAGTCGTGTCCATATTGGCAATAACCCTTATGTGCGTCCGCTCGCAAATATCTTAGATGCGTACGGGGATTATGGCGTTGCGCTGGTCGATAAACAGGGCGCACGTTTCTTCTACTTTCACATGGGCGAATTGGTTGAGCAAGAAGGCGTGCTCGGCGAAGAGGTGCATAAAGTGCGCGGTGTTGAAAGTAGCCAAAATATGGTCAAGCGTAATCTTAAAGAATCGGCAGAGTTTGCCATGGAATTCTTTAGCGAGAAAAAAGTGCGCCGCGTTCTTATTGGCGGGACAGATGAAAATATAGCGCAGTTTCAAAAGAATTTATCAAAAACTTGGCAAAGTCTTATGGTTGGCACACTGTCTTTAGGGATGAAAGCAAATCATCAGGATGTTTTAGATGAAACCATTAAGGTGGGTGCAAAAGCGGAAGAAAAACGAGAGGCGAGGCTTATCCGCCAAATGATTACAGCCACCGCAAAACATGGCAATGGCGTTTTAGGCTTAAGAGATACCCTCCGCGCGGCACAAGAAGGACGCGTGCAAACCTTGCTCATTGATAAAAACTTTCACGCTCCAGGGTACAAATGTAATGGTTGTGAACATCTCACTGCTGAAAAATTAGAGACTTGCCCCTTCTGCGGTGAAGGTTTTACCGAAATCCCTGACGCGGCAGAGATGGCTGTGCGCCGCGTTATGCTAGATGGCGGCGTGGTAGAAATTGTGCGTGATAATGCCGAGATGGAAACAGCGGGAATTGGTGGGTTGTTACGATATTAGGGAATTGTTTTGTCGTTGTTGTAGGGGTACAGCATGCTGCACCCCTACAACAACACCCCTACGACAGCAGAAAAGAAAAAACGGGTTGCAGTTGCAACCCGTTTTTTCTTTAAAAGCCTTGGCGTTCTTGGTCGTTTAATTTTTATCTTCTAAATCGCTCTTCTTTCCAAACATCTGCCCGATTATGGTAAGCACCATTCTCCCAATAGCCGAGACGGTCGGTGGTCATAAACTCAAGCGAGCGAAGCCATTTAGCCCCTTTCCAAAAATAGGGTGATGCCAATTCATCCGCCTTTTCTGGGATATGCCCAATCACGCCGCGTAGAGGGTAGCCGTGCTCTGGCGTGAGTGGCTTCCCATCAAAATGTGTGGCGAGCAGGAAGCTCTCTTGCAGAGCAACTTCTAGCGGGAGATTGGTTGTATATCCATGCTCTGCGTGTTGCATGACATGCGTGACGTTGGGCTTGAGCTTTATCAAGTCAGCATCAATCATCGTTTTAAGCGAAACGCCTTCCCAAAGCGTATCTGCTTTACTCCATGTAGTAACACAGTGAATATCCATTAATACTTTTGTGCGGGGCAAATACTGAAACTCATCCCAGCTCCAACTCTTTTCTTCTTCAACTTCTCCCCAAACGCGAAAATCCCAAGTTGTGGGCGTAAAGGGTGGGATGGGTCCTACATGCAAAACGGGAAATTTAAGCGTTAGCGATTGCCCCGGTGGCAGGCGGTTTTCTTCACGAATACGCTCTTCTTCTTTGCGGCGATCTAAGTTAGATTTGGTCATATTTTTCTCCTATGAGAGTGATTATAACGCGAATAAAAACGGATATGGCTCTATACTCATTTAGGAAAGTTTTGATTATGCCCTCTCTCAAGGGGATGAAAATATATTTGGTGCAATGCCCATAATGCCGCCCTGATTTTTTATAAAAGGAATGGATTTTCCTAACACGGTATAGAGTTTTATATTCCCGTGTCGGGATTCATTATATGATGTATAAAGAGAGTAAGCGTTCAGGGA
>CAZAWS010000082.1:0-7266 GCA_964488755.1 uncultured Anaerolineaceae bacterium
CTTTTCTTTCTGGTAGAATTTGGGCGCGTAAAGTCATTCTAAAGTCCGATACGAATTAGCAGGAATTTTATGAAGAAAATCTCTTTGATGTATAAAAGTAGACCTTTAGGTTTTTTTATCAGGCACGCTCTTTTCTTGGGCTTGAGTGCCCTCCTTTTAGCGGGATGCGGCTCCTCGCCAAACCCCACGCCCACTGCCCTCGACCCAGCCCAAATCGCGGTCGCTGCGCTGGCAACTATCCAAACAGAATATACGCAGACGGCAGAAGCTATCCCGCCCACGGATGCGCCGACCGTGACTCCCATCCCCACAGAAACGCCAATTCGTACCCCGCCCGCGTTGCCGGTTGCGTATCAATCATCTCTTTTACATTCGCTTGATACACCACATACTTATATTGCAGATACTTGTGAGTATTTGCAAGCAAAATGGAACCCAAATAATAGCCCCCCGGGAACGGTGGTGATGGTGGTGATGATTCACGGGATTACGAGCGGCGAGGTGGATAAGCCCAACCAAATTAATGCGGGGGATTTGAACCAATTATTGAACGATTTGCATGAGCAAGGGTTTCAGGCAATTAATACGGAGCAGGTGGCTGGATTTTTAGAGAGCAACGCAAAAATTCCTTCTCGTTCTGTGCTTTTGATTTCAGATGATCGCCATTATGCGCAGTATTTTAATAGAAATTTCCGTCCTTTTTATGAGGATTATGGGTGGTCGGTGACGAATGCTTTTATTAGCCATCCTGATACTATACAGTTGATTTGGGATGAAAACGCCGCGCTTGCCGCCGAAGGGTGGGTAGATTATCAGGCGCATGGAGTGATTCATAATATCCCAATGAGTGATAATTCTACCGATGAGTTTATTTTGACCGAATTGCAAGGATCAATTACTGGCATTCAAGAGCATTATGGCAATACGCCGCTGGCTATTATTTGGCCCGGGGGTGGTTTTGGTTTGCGCCCAATTGCAACGGCGCGCAAGCTGGGTTATAGACTGGGGTTTACGACCAACCCGCGCGGTCCTGTGATGTATAACTGGATTCCCATAACCGACAATCACGATGAGCAACGCCCTGCATTTATTCCCGAAGGGGAGATGAATGACCCGTTGATGACCATTCCGCGTTATACAGATACGGACGCGGCAGGGCATATTGATGAAGTTCGCATTATTGGCAAAGAAGCCGCTGCGTATGCCGAGCAAAATAAAGCAATAGAGCTTGAGTATTACGATATTATTTGTGCGCCGACCTATGGGGCTATGCCTACACTTGCGCCCTAATTGGTTGATAAATCTTGAAGTTGATATGTGGTTAGGGTTTGTGATATAATTTTTATCATAAAATTCATAAAAAATAATTTGTAGGAGATATAAAATATGAAACGCAAAGCTTCAGCAGTTTGGAAGGGTGGTCTCAAGGATGGCACGGGAAAAATGTCTAGTGATAGTGGTGTTCTTGCTGATACACAGTTTTCTTTCAGCACTCGCTTTGAGAATGGGGTTGGCACCAACCCAGAAGAATTAATTGCTGCCGCGCACGCGGGGTGTTTTTCGATGGCACTTTCTGCTGAACTGGAAAAAGCCGAACTAACACCAGAATCTATTAGCACCAACTCTACGCTCACCTTTGAGAAAACGGATGCGGGCTTTACCATCACTCGCATTCACTTAGACGTGATTGCCACAGTCCCCGATGCAGATGCCGATACCTTCGCTAAAATCGCCGAAGGCGCAAAAGGCGGATGCCCGGTGTCACGCGTTTTGAATGCTGAGATTACAATGGATGCGAAATTAGCGTAGCTAGTAAAGAGATAAGAAAGAGTAAAAAACGGCTGAAAAGCCGTTTTTTTTCTTAAGCGTTCAGGGGAATCAAAATAGAACGCTGATTTTAGGGATTGGAAAGATTTTTACGGATTTTAAAAACTTTTCTAGCCACATGGACGTTTACGTCCATGTGGAAGCGATTATCTGGTATATAATATCCCCATGCCTATAAAAACTCTCCCCCCCGAACTAGCCTCCCAGATAGCCGCTGGCGAAGTGGTCGAAAGACCTGCCTCGGTGGTTAAAGAATTGGTTGAAAACGCCCTCGATGCCGGTGCAACAGAAATCAGCGTTAGCATTGAAGAAGCGGGCAAGAAAATGATAGAAGTCGCCGATAACGGACACGGAATCCCCGCCGATGAAGTGCCGCTGGCGGTTGAGCGTCATTCTACAAGCAAACTTTACTCTGCTGACCAGCTTTTTTGCATATCCACACTCGGATTTCGCGGCGAAGCCCTTGCGTCTATAGGTTCGGTGGCGCGGCTCACGTTGATCTCCCGCACAGAAGATGACGATGTCGCGACGCGAATGCTCGTTGAAGGGGGAATGTCTACTGCCCCTCAGCAAGTTGGGGCACCGCGCGGCACGGTGCTTCGAGTTGAAAATCTTTTTTATAATGTTCCCGCGCGGCTCAAATTCCTAAAAACCGATACCACCGAGCGTCGCCGAATAGATGCGCTGCTCACCCGCTACGCGCTCGCTTATCCCGATGTGCGTTTCAAACTCGTCCAAAACGGAAAATCTACTTTGCAAACCAGCGGCAACGGCGACCACCGCGCAATTCTCGCCACCTTATACGGCGTGGACGTGGCGAAGCAATTGCTGGAGGTGAACGCGATTGAAGGCGATATAAAATTGAGCGGTTTCATCAGCCCCACTTCGCTCACTCGCTCCAATCGGCGTGAAATCACCTTTTTTATCAATGGTCGTTGGGTGCAAGATATTGCCCTCGCCACCGCGATCATTCGGGCGTATCACACTTTGCTCATGGTCGGACGTTATCCACTCGCCGCGCTGTTTTTGGAACTTGCACCCGCAGATGTGGATGTAAACGTTCACCCCGCCAAAGCCGAAGTGCGATTTTCAGATCCTAGCGGGATGTTTAGTTTTGTGCAGCGTTCGGTGAGGAAGGCGATTTTAGCTTACACCCCCATCCCGCAAATGGGGATTGCCCCGCCCGCGTTATGGGGAGGGGAGGCGAAAACAGGCATTGACCCGGCGTGGGGCTTTTCGCGGGATGCAAGCAATCAGGAATCAGTAAATCAGGAATCAGTAAATCTGGGAATAGGGAGTCAGGAAACGCCCGCCCCCCAACTTCCAAGTATACATATCCCTTTAATGCGACTTGTCGGGCAAATTGGGCAAGTCTACATCGTTGCCGAAGGACCTGATGGGCTTTATCTCATCGACCAACACGCCGCCCACGAACGCATTTTATTTGAGCGGCTTTTGGCGCAACGAGATGCAAATACCCTTGCATCGCAAAAATTATTAGAACCTGTCATTGTTCAACTCCCCCCCGAACAAACCACGATATTAAACGAGCAACTTCCCATTTTGCAGAAATTCGGCTTTGAAGTAGAGACCTTTGGTCCCAACGCCTTTCAGATTCGCGCCATCCCGACTCTTTTTACGGGGGCAGACCCCGCCGCTGCACTGCGCGTTTTGGTCGAAGACTTTGAAGCTGATGAAACGCCTTTGCAAGAAAATATAGAAGACAAAATCGCCGCTCGTGTTTGCAAGCGGATGGCAGTCAAGGGCGGTCAAACCCTCACGCACACTGAGCAAGAGAATCTTCTACGCGATTTAGAAAATTGCGAATCCCCGCGCACCTGCCCGCACGGTCGCCCAACCATGATTCACCTTTCGGTGGATATGTTAGAACGGCAGTTTGGGCGAACGGGACCGAGGTAGATGGTATTTGGTAGGGTTGATTTTATGGTTGTGGTGAAATAGCCATCCAAGTTTCGGTGTGGACTATCAGCGGTTTATAGTCCGCACCGCTGGGGATTTTCTACGGAAAAGACCTGTTTGAAGAAAAATGCTTAGAAAAACTTATGAATTTCTCAAAGAAATCAGGTAAATTTAAATATCCCACTCGAAATTTAATGCATTTGCTCTGTTTTTCTTCTTAGGGCAACTTGCCGAATAGATAAATAAATTGTATACTTGGCAACAGCGCGAGCATTTGTAGACTTGCGCTAATTTATTCGACGTAGTAAAGAAGGAGTAAGAAAAATGAAAAAGTTATACCTTGTATTTGCGGTACTCGCAATTGCCGCTCTCGCACTTTCCGCTTGTGGAAGCGCAGCACCCGAAGAAGCCGCCACAGTAAGCGAAGATGATTGTGCTGAAGAAGCCGTCCTCTGCGTTGGTCTCGTGACCGATGTTGGAGAAATTGACGACAAATCTTTTAACCAATCTGCATGGGAAGGTGTTCAACAAGCCAGTGATGAAATGGATGCGTTTTCTAAATATGTTGAAACCAAAGATGCTAAAGATTACGCTGCCAATATCGCTCTTTTCGCTGAAAAAGACTACGATATTATTGTCACCGTTGGTTTCGCAATGGGTGACGCAACTTTAACTGCTGCTGCTGAGTATCCTGAAATTGACTTCATTGGTGTTGACCAAGGTCAATGGGGCGGAGATGTTGCAAACGTTGCTGGTCTAATCTTCCCCGAAGATAAAGCTGGTTTCTTGGCTGGCGCATTAGCCGCTCAAATGACTGAAACAGACACCATCGCCGCCGTTCTCGGCACCGACTTGGTTCCCCCTGTTGTTGCTTTCAAAGAAGGCTACGAAGCTGGCGCACGCTATATCAACCCTGATATTAACTTGATTTCCACTTATCACCCAGGTGGTATGGATGTTGCTTTTGTTGATCCCGAATGGGGCGCAACCACTGCTAAACAAGCTATTGATCAAGGCGCAGATGTTGTCTTCGGTGCTGGTGGAAAAACCGGCAACGGCGCACTCATCGAAGTTGCTTCTCACGAAGGCGCTCTCTGCATCGGTGTTGACTCCGATCAATGGGAAACCGTTCCTGAGGCACACCCTTGTTTGATCACCAGCGCAATGAAACTCATCACCCCCGGCGTCTTCGGCTTAATTGAAGCCTCCGCTGGTGGCGAATTCCCCGGTGGTAATTATTTCGGCACCACTGGCTTAGCCCCCTTCCATGATTTCGATGATTCTGTTCCTCAAGATGTCAAAGACACCTTGGACGAAATTGATGCTGGCTTGCAAGACGGCACCATTTCCACCGGCTACGGTGAATAGAGTATCGTTAGTTTAGAACTTAAAAGAGCGTGGCTTTAGTGCCACGCTCTTTTTTTATTAAAAAATCCTTGACACAAATAGCCCTTAGCTATATAATCTCGGTCGCCTTCCTCATTAGCTCAATTGGCAGAGCGAGCGGCTGTTAACCGCTAGGTTCTTGGTTCGAGTCCGAGATGAGGAGCCAAGAGAAAAGCACCTGATTTCAGGTGCTTTTTTTCTTTAACCCAAGATACTCCTCTAGGGCGCGGCGCGCACCTGCAAAGTATAGCTAACGTATTCTAGTTTACTGGCTCTTTTTGCCATTAAACGGAATTGGTAGGTTACGTTTTTATACATATTTAAAGGGTAATCGCTATCGCCACAAGAGACAGGCTCCCATTCTGTTAATTGAATGCCACCTTGCCATAACTCAACATAAATTTTACCATTTCCTTCACATTCTAAGTCGATTAGTAAATCTACGCGGTCTTCTGTTGAATCAGGATGAAAGGCGACCCAATCTTCTGCATCACCTTCGGGAGAAGATAAATCACTGCTGTAGCTAAATGAGCGTGAATCGGATGCCGAAAAGGTAATATCAATGGCAGGCTCCTCCATCGAATCCCCGTCATCAGGGGCGGGTGTGTAGATGGGTGCTGATGTTGCCGCTATTTCTGTGGCAATTTCTATCGCATCTTCGGCAAGGGGCAAATCGTCAAGAATGTCGCTTTCTACATAACTTGCAAAAACCCAGCCTTTGCCCTCCTCCCCTGCTTCATACTCGATTTCTAGCCATGTTCCCGATACATTTTTAGCAAGCAAGAAAATACTATCGCCCACGTTTAATAACCCCAGTGCTTCAAACTCAACACCGGGACCTGAGCGGACGTTAATCTTTTGCGTAACTTGACCATTTCCCTCTGCGTCCTCTGTGGGCATATCTCCTTCCGAAACGACCGGGACGTTAGGCTTGCTTTCCGTTGAAATAAATTTTGCCGATCCCCAACCGGTGACGCGTTCCCCTTTGGGTAAATCGGCATTAAATTTATACCAATCTCCATCTGCATCTTTACCAATAATTTCAACCTTGGTATTAATGCTTAACATTCCCAAAGATGCACTTGAAGCGCGCGGAAACTCGCGCACGTTAATTTGCGCAGTCACCGTGCCCATCACCGGGTCCACAGTTGGGGCGGCGGTAGCAGGCAGCGGGGTCACGGTCGCTCGCGGTGTAAAGGTGGGGTAAAGCGTTGCCGTGATAATTCCCTCAGTCGGGATAGAATCATCATCCACCTTTGAAACTTCCATACTGCAAGCTGTTAGAAAAACAATAATCAGCAAAAAGAAAGAAACTTGATATTTTTTCATAATTATCTCCGTCTATATTCTAACCCAAGCTATAAATTTTGGCATCGGGGCAAATTTCCCATCTTTTTTCGTTTCGGTATATAATCCCCTTCATGAAACTATCAGTGATTATCCCTGTATATAATGAAGCTCAAAATATCACCGAAATCCTTAAACGTGTTCAGGCAACTGAACTCCCCTGGGAAATAGTAATCGTAGACGATGGCTCTACCGATGGCACGCGTGACGTTTTGAAGGAGATGGATGGAAAAGACAATATCCGCGTTATTTTGCATGAGAAAAATCAAGGCAAAGGCGCGGCAGTGCGAACAGGTTTCGCAGAAGCCAAAGGCGATGTCTTCCTCATCCAAGATGCCGATTTAGAATATGACCCGCGTGATTATCCCGCCATTTTACGCCCCATCGAAGAGGGTATTGCCGATGTGGTCTATGGCTCACGGTTCTTGGGCGCGGCTCGCCGCTCGACCATGTTTTGGCACATGATAGCGAATAAACTTCTCACACTGCTCACCAATCTCCTTTACAACAACATCCTCACCGATATGGAAACTGGCTATAAAGTCTTTCGCCGAGAAGTGCTAGATGGAATCACAATCCACTCCAATAGTTTTAATTTTGAACCAGAATTTACCGCAAAAATACTTAAAAAGAAAGTGCGTATCTTTGAAGTGCCCATCACCTTCAACCCGCGTGATTATAACGAAGGAAAGAAGATTAAATTTCACGATGCTTTTGAAGCGATTTGGGCATTAATCAAATATCGTTTTGTGGATTGACGGAAAACGCGCCATACGTACTTCGACA
>CAZAWS010000083.1:0-7229 GCA_964488755.1 uncultured Anaerolineaceae bacterium
TCTCATAAACCGCCGCTGGGGACAGCGGCTAGAGCAGAGGGGTGTGACCAATTACTAAATTACTCCTTTTGATTTATGAAGATTTTAGCGACTATCTGATGCTAAGTCAAGTTTAAAAACTTTGGCAATAACTGTCCTGTTTTCTCTTTATATTCAAGATATTCTTCTCCAAAATACCCTTCAAGAAACTCTTCTTCTTCTCGAATATAAATTTTGAATACTAAATAAAACACAAAAGGCGTGAAGAAGAAAATCCACGAAGCTGTGAGCAAAGAGAATCCAGGAATCATGAGAAATACCCATACTGCGTAAACGGGATTGCGGGAATAGCGGAAAACGCCTTGGGTCATTAAAACGCCTTCTTCCAATTCACGCAAGAGTTGACGCACAGAGATAATGAGCAAAAGAATGCCCAACGCCAGGAAGATGTATCCAAGCGCACGCAAGCCCAAAACAAGATTGGAGCGAAGGAGAAAAAAGCTGGGGTTTAGGGCAGTTAGTCCGGTGGCAAACCCCACGTAGAGGGCTGTGTACAATGTCAGCTTCCCTCCAATACCTAAATTTGATTGTTTCATTCTTATCGTCCTTTTCTCCTCATGGTAAAATTCTGAACTTATTTTACCCTTTTAAATGCAGGAGCGCACCCTTGTGGTCGCCCTAATTATGGAGAACCGATGAAAAAAGCAGATACGATTTTCAAAAATGCAATTGTCCTAACCATGGACGAAGAAATGCGCCAATTTACACGCGGCGCGGTGGCAGTCAGCGGAGAAAAAATTATAGGGGTGGGCGATGAAAAAGAGATTTTGAGCAAATACGAAGCAGAAGAAGTAATAGATGCGGGCGGTAAGGTTTTGATGCCCGGCTTGGTAAACGCGCATACCCACGTCCCGATGACGCTTTTGCGCGGGCTGGCAGACGATTTACGCTTAGACGTTTGGCTGATGGGCTATATGATGCCCGTGGAACGCGAATTTGTAACCCCAGAATTCGTGCGACTTGGCACGCAGTTGGCTTGCGCCGAACTAATACGAAGCGGCGTGACAACTTTTGCCGATATGTACTTTTTTGAAGATGATGTTGCCGAAGCCACCGCCGAAGCCGGCTTGCGTGCTGTGTGTGGGCAATCGGTCATAAAATTCCCTACCCCCGATGCTGAATCTTATGAAGATGCACTTGCTTATACCCGCACTTTTATTGAAAAATGGAAAAACCACCCCCTAATTACTCCCGCCGTTGCGCCCCATGCACCCTATACTTGCACACCAGAAATTTTGCAAGCCTGCGCCGCACTCGCCGATGAGTTTGACGTACCGCTTCATACTCACATCGCCGAAACTGCCTTTGAAGTTGAAAATATGCGCGAGGCTGAGGGTATTCCCGTTGTGCCTTATGTGAAAAAACAAAATCTTTTCGATGCTAAAGTTATTGCGGCACATTGTGTGCATATTGATATTGGCGAAATCCGCACCTTAGAGCAAAGTGGCGCAGGCGTGGCGCATAATCCCTCCTCAAATATGAAATTGGCTTCTGGATTTGCCCCCGTGCAAAAAATGATTGACGAAGGGATAAATGTGGGAATCGGTACAGATGGAACTGCCTCAAATAACGATTTGGATATGTTTGAAGAAATCCGTTTAGCCGCATTTATTGCGAAGGGACATAGCGGAGACCCCACCGCGGTTTCAGCGGATCTTGCGCTCACAATGGGTACGCGTCTCGGTGCAAAAGCGATTCACCTCTCGCACCAAACTGGCTCATTGCAAGTCGGCTTAAGTGCCGATTTGATCTTGGTCGACCTCAACCAGCTCCATAACGCGCCTAGCTTCCGCCGTGACCCCAAAAATATCTACGTTCAGCTTGTTTACGCCGCCAAAGCCAACGATGTGACTGATGTAATGGTCAACGGCAAATTCCTCATGCGAGAACGCGAACTTCTCACCCTAGATGAAGCCGATTTAATGACAAAAGCACAAGTTTACGCCGAAAAAATTGACGCTTTCTTGCTAGAGCGCGAAGAATCACTCTTCTCGAAACTAATTGCACTCGGTGGCTCGTCAGAGGAAGAATCCTTCGAGGTGCAAACAAAAGTGAAATTGGCAGGAAAAGTTGATATCGCGTCCGTCCTCGCTGATTCCAACATAGACCTTTTATATACACGTCACTATAGAGAATATGATGTCTACTTCTCATTTGACGATCCCACGCAAGGACGTTTACGTTACCGCGAAGATGAATTCCTTAACGATAAAGGCGAAATGGAAAGAGTCCGCGGCAGACTAACACTCATCGGGCAAGCGAGCAAAGAAGAATTTAAGGGCGATGTGCTTCTCTCCCGTAGTCGATATCTTGCCCCGGCTACAAATTCTTTGCGCTTCTATCGTGAATACTTTAAGCCACAGTCAGAGCAAGTTATCCTAAAAGAACGCAGACGCTGGCTAGTTGAATTTGAAGATACAAAATTTTATATCAATTTTGATAATTTTGATAAACCCGATTTAGGCAATTTCTTAGAAATCAAAACCCGCACTTGGAGTAGAATAGATGCCAAGAAAAAAGCAAAACTAACCTCCAGATTGCTCGATTGCCTCAATCTTGGCGAAAGTGCTACGATTGCCGATGATTATATTGAGCTAGTTTAGAAAGACACCGGATATCAAACTTCAGGCATCAGACCTTAATCTTTTACCTGAAGTTTGATATCTCAGGTTTCAGGAAGAAAAAATGAAAAAAGTCCTTTCCCCCCTAGCTAAAGTTTTCGCGGTTGTTTTTGCCATATTCTTCGTCATCACGCTCATCTCTGCCCTCTTCCTCTATAATTTGGAGCAACACGCTTTTGATGCAGAAACCTATAAAAACGCATTAAATAATGAAAATATATACGAGCGTTTGCCCGCAGTTATCGGCGACCAACTTGTCGTTTCCCTGGGTATAGACCACTGTGCCGAAAACCCTCTCTCCTGCGAAACAGAATATAGAAGTGTAGAACTAGAAACCTGCCTCATTGACGCGCTAGGGCGCGAATCGTACCGCACTCTCTCAAATAACGAACGCCCGCTCACCAAAGCAGAAAACGAACGCATAGCCCCCTGTTACGAAAAACACGGCTACCCAGAAACAAGCGAAGGAGAAAAAGGGCTTCTCGCCTCCCTCACCAAAAATCTCACCGCAAAAGATTGGGAAGACTTCATCATCGCCATCATTCCCCCCGAAGAACTCGAATATATCAGCGAAAGCACCCTAGATGAAATTTTCAACTACCTCAACGGAAATTCAGATACAGCGTCAATCCCACTCATGCAATTCAAAAAGCGGCTAACCAGCAAAGAAGGCACAGATGCTGTCATGGCACTTATCAAAGCGCAACCCGATTGCACCGCAAGTGACCTGCTAAAAATAGCACAAGGGCGAATCGCAATTTGCCACCCCCCCGATATAATCATGCCCGCCTTAGAACCACTCATCAACATGCAACTTCAAACCGCCGCATCTACCCTCCCCAACCAAAAAGTTTTAATAGAAAAAAAGCAAACTCAAGAAAACATCCTTGAGATGCAAGCCCTCCGCGCCCTCATGCGCCTCAGCCCGCTCATCCCCATCACCCTATTATTGCTCATCACCCTTCTCGCAGTGCGTGACCTCCTCTCATGGTTGCGCTGGTGGGGCATTCCCCTCCTTATTGCCGGCATAATTGGCGTACTTATAAGCCTCATCACAGGTCCCATCGTACGCGCCCTCCTCAGCATCCCCCTCACTCGCGGCATCTCAATGGAAGTTTCAGGCAGTACCCTCAAACTCATCTACGACATCGCTGAAAGCGTTGTGCACAGCTTCGTAGAAGATGTCGTCCTCTACAGCCTTATTTTTGGGATTATAGGATTAATAATGACAATCACCTCCATATTTATTATACGGAAGGAAGAATCTGCCGCGGAGGCAATCTAATGGATACCCCCACCCTAAACCTAATCCACGCCCATGCCTCTGTTCGCCGCTACAAACGCGACCCTGTGCCTGCTTCCGTTGTGGAGACGCTAGTGCGTGCCGGACAACGTGCATCCACATCATCTAATATGCAAACCTACAGCGTGATCGCCACCGCAAACGCAGAAAAACGCCTCGCCCTCAGCAAAATAGCTGGTGGACAAAAACACGTTGCCCAAGCCCCGCTTTTCCTAACCTGGTGCGCCGACCGTTTTAAGTTAGCACGAGCCTGCGAACTTCGTGGCTATACGCAAAACATAGGCACAATGGAAAACTTCCTCGTAGCCGCAGTAGATGCGGCAATCGCCGCCCAAAACGCCGCCCTTGCCGCCGAATCGCTAGGATTAGGCATTTGCTACATCGGCGCAATTCGCAGCGACCCTGCCGCAGTCATCGACCTACTCGAACTCCCCCAAGGCGTATTCCCAATAACGGGCATGACCATAGGCTACCCCGCGCAAGAAAAACGTACCCGCCCACGCCTACCGCAAAAAGCCATCTTGCACTGGGAAAAATACAATCAGAACCAAGACGAACATCTCCTTGCCTACGATCAAGCCATGATAGAAACCGGCATCTACAAAAACAGACAAGTCCCCATCCCCGAAAAAGAAAACGAAACAGAATCTTATGGCTGGATGGAGCACACCGCCCGCCGCGTCTCTCAAGAAATTAGGTCTGAATTACGCGCAGTGATTGAATCTCAAGGGTTTGGGTTGAAGTAAATGGGGGATTTATACGCCGATCTAGGAGACCGCCACCAGCAAAATGCGGACGGTGCCACTTTCCTACAAATTACACGCTAATTCGAATCTCACGATGTATTATAATGGCATCTTTAGTCATTACAAATTTATGTCGGAGATTAAAAAATGAACAAAGTAACGCTTCAAAAATTACAAAGCGAATTTGATGATCTAGCCCAACGCTTGCCAGAAACAAATATGGAGTTTTGGTTTGCCAGAGATTTACAAAAAGCACTGGGGTATGCACGATGGGAAAATTTCATTGCAACAATTCGCAAAGCGATAGAATCTTGTCAAACTACAGGATATGACCCGGATGACCATTTTCGTAACGTCACGAAAATGGTCTCGTTGGGTAGTGGGGCTAAGAGATCCATTGAAGATTTTATGCTTACGCGCTATGCCTGCTATCTCATTGCTCAAAACGGAGACCCTCGCAAAGAACCGATTGCTTTTGCCCAAAGTTATTTTGCCTTACAAACCCGCAAACAGGAGCTTTTAGAAGACAGAATGCAATTAATTGCCCGAATGGACGCGCGTAAACGACTTCGGGAATCAGAAAAAGAACTCTCCAAAAATATCTACGAAAGAGGGGTGGATAATCGCGGTTTTGGCAGAATTCGCTCTAAGGGAGATGCCGCCCTCTTTGGAGGATACCCAACACGTGCTATGAAGGAAAGATTTGGTATTACTAAATCACGACCTCTAGCAGATTTTCTCCCCACATTAACCATTGCCGCTAAAAACCTGGCAACAGAAATGACGAATCACAATGTTCAAGGAGAAGACTTGCAAGGAGAACAAACTATAACGGGTGAACATATTCAAAACAATAAAAGTGTACGAGAAATGCTGGGGCGACGTGGCATTAAACCGGAAAATTTGCCTCCCGCAGAGGATATCAAAAAACTTGAACGGCGTGTGAAATCTGAAGAAAAGAAAATAGCTAAAGGGTCAGGAATATTTCTTGAGAATCAAAGCGAGTAAAAAAGAAATTCTGGCACAATACGGCGGTCCAGGAGACGGCCATGAGCAAAACATGGAAAAATCTCTAAAAAACGCTATCGCCGCCCGCGCGGCATTATTTGATGAGAAGCATCAATCTGCTTTTCGACTTTTTAATGGCTTTCTCGAGGGAAATCCTAATCTTGTAATTGATGTATACGCGCACACAATTGTTATCCACAATTATGCGAATCCCCCATCCACTGGCAAAGAAACTATTCCTATCGCAAGAGAGCTTTTGCTTAAAGAACTCTCGTGGATTAAGGCAATTCTGCTCAAAACACGCAAGGGAAAAACACCTCAAGAAAAAAACGGCATTTTACTCTATGGAAAAAAAACAGATACCCGAATCCGCGAGCATGGGATTTGGTACGCACTAGATTTAACGATGAACAGAGATGCAAGTCTCTATTTAGATACGCGTAATTTACGCAAATGGGCAATTGATAATTTAAAGGGCAAGCGCGTTCTAAATACTTTTGCGTACACAGGAAGCTTAGGAGTCGCCGCGCAAGCTGGGGGTGCGGTGCGAGTTGTACAAACCGATTTGAGCCGCAAATTTCTTAATATAGGAAAAACATCCTACACCTTGAATGGTTTCCCTATCCACAAGAAGAATTTCCAAGCAGGAGATTTTTGGGCGCATATCAATAAGCTCAAGCGCGATGAAGAACTTTTCGATTGCGTTTTTCTTGACCCACCTTTTTTTGCAGACACAAAACGGGGACGCGTAGATTTGTCTCAAAACAGTGCGCGGCTAATCAATAAAGTGCGCCCGCTGATTGATGATGGCGGGCATTTGGTGGCAATCAATAACGCACTTTTTGTCAGTGGCGCAGAATATATGCAAATTTTAGAGAATCTTTGTAACGATGGGTATTTAGAGATTGAACAGGTAATCCCCGTGCCAAAAAATTTCACCGGCTACACAGATACGCGCATCGGAGCGCCACCCATTGACCCCGCACCATTCAACCATTCGACAAAAATTGTGATACTAAAAGTACGGAGAAAATAATGCAAATCACCTACACCCCCATCGGCATCATCCATAGCCCATTTACCCAATTAAGTGAAATGCCGATCCAACCCACCAGCGAAAGCAGTACGGTGGGGCACCTTGAAATTTATCCTGAATTCGCAAAGGGGCTAAAAGATTTAGATGGTTTTTCGCATATTTACTTGCTTTATCACCTACACAAAGCCGCACCTGCTAAATTACAACTAAAACCTTTTTTAGATAATGAATCACACGGCGTTTTCTCCACCCGCGCACCAAGACGACCAAATCCCATTGGGCTTTCTGTGGTGAAGATAATAGATATAAAAGAAAATTTTATCTTCGTTAAAAATATAGATGTGCTAAACGGAACCCCTTTGCTCGATATAAAACCCTATATTCCCGAATTTGAAGATGCCAATGAAATCCGTGTTGGTTGGTTAGAAAAGTCTAGGGGGAAAGTACGCCAGAAAAAATCAGACACTCGTTTTCTT
>CAZAWS010000084.1:0-7187 GCA_964488755.1 uncultured Anaerolineaceae bacterium
TTCTTTGCGCTTAGGACAAAAGGAAATTAAGCTTTTCCCAAAGCGGGGGACCTAAAATCAACAACCCAACCAGTGCAGAAGTTAATGCGGCAATTAGTACCCCTGCCGCTGATACGTCCTTGCTTATTTTTGCAAGGGGGTGCTCTTCTGGGCTGGTGAGGTCTGTGATATTTTCTAGGGCGGTATTGAAGAACTCGGCTGCCCAAACGATACCGATGGCAAGCACTAAAATAGCCCAATCTCGCGGGGGGAGGTGTAGCCAAAGGGCAACTAGAATAACTAAGAGGGTGATGGTTGCGTGTATCCATGTGTTGGGTTCGTTACGCAAGGCATGGATACAGCCTTGAAAGGCGTAGCTAAAAGATTGCAGGCGTGATTTGATAAACTTGTGCATTATTTTTAAGTGTTGGGGGGAAAGTATACTTTTTTTGAATAGAATGATATGGGGTGGGCGGTAAATTATTGTGATATTTTTATATTTCCCAACCCAAGTTCTGTTAAAATTTCAGATTGTGCACGCCACATTTTTTCTTTTTCTTTAGCCTCAGCGTGGTCGTGTCCTATCAGGTGTAGAACGCCGTGAATGATGAGGAGTTGCACCTCTGCTTCAAGAGGGTGCCCGTTTCTTTTGGCTTGTTTGGCGGCATAAGGGATTGAGACTGCAATCTCGCCTAGGTGGAGCAAGCCTGTTTCGGGGTCGCGTTCGTGTACGTCAAATGAGAGCACATCTGTTGAGGCATCAAATCCACGATATTGACGATTTAACGCCCGAATTTCTTCATCATCCGTTAATAAAATGCTGATCGAGACCTCTTGTGACGCAGATTGGTTTTTTAGCGCGGCAATAACAGCGTTTTCCAAAAGGATTTCTTCTAATTTTAGGTTTAGAGTGGCGTTATATGAAACCTCAATCATTTTTTCTCTCAGAGGGTTTTGTTATTATGCCATCAGATGTTGATTTTTCTTTGTGTTTTGGGTACTTTACACGGGTGTGTTGTGTGCCGCGCAAGGTGGTGATAAAGGATTCTTTGATGAGTGCGAGATCGCGTAGCGTTAGGTGCGTATTTGCTAATTGCCCACTTTTTTGTACCGTTTCTATAATTTTATGTACCAGTGCGCGCAGTTCTTCTTCGCCTTGGGGTTGTTCTGCTCTTGTCCAGGCTTCTGTGTTATCAGCGAGCATCAATAAGGCAGTTTCGCGTGATTGTGGGGCGGGTCCTGGATAGCGAAACTTCTCTATATCAACCTTTGTCACATCTCCATTGGCTTCTCTGAGAGCTAAGGTATATTGATAGCGGGTGATATTTGAACCGTGATGTTCGAGAATGAAGTCAATTAAGCGGTGGGGCAAGCGATATTTCTTTGCTAAAGCTACGCCATCTGTGACGTGGCGGATGATAATCTCTGCGCTTTCTTCGGGGCTAAGATTTTCGTGTGGATTAATGCTTCCGTGAGGTTGATTTTCAATAAAAAAGAGTGGGTTTTCTGCTTTGCCAACATCATGAAAAAGTGCGCCTACGCGTACTAAGAGGGCGTTGGCACCAATATTTTCGGCTGCTCGTTCGGCAAGGTTAGCAACTTGCAAACTATGTTGATAGGTGCCTGGTGCGGCGCGTAATAGAATTTGCAATAAGGGTGCATCGGGACGAGAAATTTCGAGCAAGCGTAATGTAGTTGGGATGCCCAAAACTTGGGCGAGAAAAGATTGTAGTAATAGGGCTAAACTTGTCGAGGCAATTCCGTTGAAGGCAGATGCACCTGCAAATGTTGCAATGCCAACCCAATCGGAAGAGTTGAAGGGAATCCAAAAAGCGATGAATATGACTATGCCCGTGAGCGATATTGCCAATCCTGCTTTTAAAAAAGTCCATGCTTGGTGTGCTTTTCCCAGAACAAGAATGCCAATTAGTGATGAGATTAGGTAATAAGCTGTTAGCGTGTTCGCATCATCCATGCCATAAGTGGCTAAAATACTTATTGAAAATATAAGAGCAAATGCCGCATCTATACCAAAAAGGCTTGCAATTAATAGCCCAAAAGCGGGTAAGGGATATAAATAAGGGATAATGAGATGGTTGGGAATTGCTATGCGAGCACCAACCAAGAAAATGAGAAAGAAAATAGCTATTGAGGCTAGGCTACGCGTATCCTTCAATCGTGTTGAGGGGCGGTTTCTGAAATATAGCCATAAGAAAAGAGATGAAATTAATGTTAGTGCGCCAGCACCAAGGTATTCTGTAAGTTCATCCTTTGATTGAATTAACCCAAGGTTTTCTAATGCTTCTAAATTTGCAGATGTGATGATTTGTCCGCTAGAGACAACTCTTTCCCCAGCTTTATAATGCTGGATGACAGGCTCAACCGCTTCGCGCGCGGATTTTCGGCTTGCTTCCGTTAAATCTTCGCTGTACAGGCTGTTGGGCACGATAAAAGCTATCACCATTTCGGTGACCAATTGAGCTTGGGTTTCTGTTAATGCCAAAGAAATACGTGAGGGGACACTACGCTGTGTGCTTGCAAAATTGTTCTGGCGAATGTCGTTTCGCATGACTTGTTCAAGAACACTTAGCGACTCTTGTTGAACAGTTTCCCATTGTGTGTCACTTAGGCTTAGGATAATAGAAATAGTTTCGTCTTTAAGGCTAATATCTTCGAGGGCAAGCAAATCAAGTTTCTTTTCTCTTGCCGTGGCGTACTCATCCACTCGTACCGTATTCGTATATTGAAATACGCTACGCAATCTATCTATTTCTTCTCGTGCAATAGATGGATCGGCTGGCGTATAGACTAAATTGGCTGTTAATTCGGCGTTTTGGCGGGCATCTTCCGTGCGGACTTCGCTGATATATTCGATGGCATAGGGGGCTTCTAAATCACGTGGGGCAACATCACCAATAGCGAGCGGGAGAGCCACGGCATCTAATACCAGCGGCAGAACCAACGCGACAAAAACGCCCATTACAGTTAGCCCCAATATCAGGGCGCGTATGCGTTTAAAGCGTTTAGGTCTTGAAGAAGACTGCTCGATAAAATTTGCCATTTGAGAATTTTAGTTTTGCAATAACTTACGAACGGCGTTGCTAATATCGCCACCAGATGCGCGCCCCGCTACGCGTGGAATGATAACTTTCATCACCTTGCCCATATCTCGGATTGTGCTGGCATTCACCTCAGCAACGACTTCTTCCGCCAGGGCGCGTAAATCTTCTGCGCTCATTTCTTCGGGGAGATATTTTTTCAAGACCACAATTTCTGCGCTTGTATCCGCAATGAGATCATCTCGTCCCGCCTTTTTTGCCTCAGCGATTGTTTCTTGGCGAGATTTAACTTCCTTTTGCAAAATGGCAAGGACGGCAGTTTCATCAAGTTCTTCACGGCGATCTTTTTCGGTTTGCTGAATGGCGGCGCGTACCATCATCAAAGTGCGTTTAGCGACTTTGTCTTTAGCACGCATTGCCTTTTTCATATCACTATTGAGTTGAGTTTTTATATCCATACTATGGATTATAACGGATGACTCTTTTAGAAAGGGGATGAGTTTTCTTGGACTTTTTGAGCGTGATAGAGATAATTATTCTCCTAAAATTCGATTTTGAAGTGCCAGCATCTGACGATATAACCCCGCCTCGCGCGTGAGTTGAGCTTGCGTACCGCGCTGGACAATTTTTCCTCGCTCCAAAACAAGGATTTCATCCGCATTCTCCAACCCAATCAGCCGATGTGTAATCAACAACGATGTTTTCCCGCGCATCAACGCAAAAAGCGATTTCAGCACGTCTCGCTCCGTAATCGGGTCAAGATTAGCGGTTGGCTCATCGAGAATCAAAATCGGCGCGTCTTTGAGAATTGCTCGTGCAATCGCCAAACGCTGACGTTCCCCACCACTCAATCGCGCCCCTTGTTCTCCGATAAAGGTTTCATAACCTTTCGGCAAACTTTCAATAAAATCATGGATTTGCGCCTGTTTTGCCGCATCTTGAATTTCTTTATCCGTAGCATCGGGACGCGCCAAACTCAAATTATCGTGCACGCTGGCGTTGAAGAAATACGCCTGTTGCGGGATGACTGCAATTTGCGTGCGGATGTCATCGGCGGGGAAATTGTGCAGAGATTCTCTATCCAGCAAAATATCTCCATTATGAAATTCCCAAAAACGAAGCAAAAGATTCATCAGCGTAGATTTTCCAGCGCCACTAGGTCCAACAACTGCAAGACTTTTTCCTGCATTTACTTTGAAAGAAATATCATTCAACGCATTTTCATCATTCTTTGCATAAGAAAAAACGAGATTTGAAAACTCAATGCTTGGCAGTTCCTGATTCCTGCTCCCTAATCCCTGATCCCTGATTCCTGATTTTACTTCCGCCTCTGCATCCACAATCTCAAACAATCGCTTCGCCGCTTCATTCGTCTCTCCGAGCATCTGCGAAGCGAGGGGGAGTGGAGCGACTGCTTCAAAGCTGACCAACGCAATCATTGTCAACGTGGCGAGCATTACGCCTGTGATGATTCCCGCATCAACAGCGGGGATAGCAAAGATGAGAATTGTCCACATCCCAAGATTGGTCAGGAGAACGCTTAGTCCGCTGTGAAAGCCGGTGAGCCGAGATTCACGTTGTTGTTCGGCTCCATAATCTATGCCAATCTTCGCAATCTCATCTTGACGAGAAGTTGAACGACCAAAAGCGAGTAAATCGCTGAGACCTTGAATCCCGTCTACGAGTTGAGTGTTGAGCGCGGCGCGTGCGCCGACCAACTTTTTGCCAGAATTTCGGCTGAGAAGGCGCGTGAGTAGCGGCAAAGCTACGCCGCTGGCGAGCAGAAATGCAAATAATATCCAGCCTAGCGGAGCATAGAAAATGCCAAGATAGGCAGATGCGCTGAGCGAAATAATCAACGCAACAAGCGGCGGCGAGACAACGCGGATATAAAAATTTTCTAATGTTTCCACATCCGAGACGACGCGGGAGAGAAGGTCGCCGCTGCGGTATTTCATGAGGCGCGCAGGGGCGAGGGGTTCGATGGCTTCGTAGAACCACGTCCGCAGGCGAGCGAGTAATGAAAATGTAACTTGGTGAGAAGTCAGGCGTTCAAAATAGCGAAAAACGCCGCGGCTGATACCAAAGAATCGCACGCCGACTATCGCAACTTGTAATTCGGCTATGGAAGGGTGTAATGCCGCCGCCGAGATTAGCCATGAAGATGTTCCAATCAAGGCGATATTGCTGGCAATCGTTCCCGTTCCGAGCAAGGTGGCGAGGGCGACTTGTCTCCATGAGCCGTGCAGAAAAGACAAAAGACGTTTGAATGTTGGAATGTTTGAATGTTCTAAGGTTGAACCTTTGACCTTTTGACCTTTTGAACTTTTGACCTTTTGAACCTTTTGAACCTTTTGAACCTTTGAACCTTTGAACCTTTGAACCTTTGAACTAGCAACTTTATACCTTGAACCTCCAACCATCTTCGCATAAACCCCGCCCTTCGCCAACAGCTCTTCATGCGTGCCTTGCTCTACCAATTTCCCCTTTTCTAGCACTAAAATCTTGTCGGCTTGGAAGATGGTGTTTAGGCGGTGGGCGATAGTGATTACTGTTCGTCCCCGCATCAGCTTCTTTGTCGATTCTTCGAGCGCAACTTCGGTGATAGGGTCAAGGCTGGATGTGGGTTCGTCTAAAATGAGAATCGGGGCATCTTTGAGATAGGCGCGTGCCAATGCCAATCGTTGAGATTCTCCGCCACTTAAACGGGATCCAGCCTCCCCCACGAGCGTTTCGTAGCCCATCGGCAAGGAGATGATGAAGTCGTGCAAATGGGCTGCTTTGGCGGCATCCTGCACGGAATCCAAATCTGCATGAGGCTTGCCCAGACGGATATTTTCGGCGATGCTTTCATTGAAGATGAAGGGATTCTGCGGCACCCAAGCGATTTGCTCGCGCCAGACATCGGCGGGGATTTGGTCGAGGGATGCACTGCCGATACGAACCTGTCCCGAACTTGGGTGGAGGAACCGAAGCAGGAGATTTGCCAATGTGCTTTTTCCTGCCCCACTGACCCCGACAAGCGCAATTTTCTGCCCCTTCTCGATGGTGAAAGAGATATTATCGAGTGCGGGAATGCTTTCGTCTGGGTAAACAAAAGAGAGATTTTCAAATGTAATTCCTGCTTCCTGATTCCTAATCCCTAGCCCCTGATCCCTAATCCCTGATTCCTGCTCTACTGGTATTTCGAGTATCGCAAAAATCTTGCGAGCGGCAGTAGTGCCGTTCATCCCCGCATGAAAACGAAGTCCCAGCATGCGCAGGGGAATATAAAATTCGGGGGCGAGGATGAGCAGGAAAAAGGCTTGCTGGAACTCGATTTTATAATAGAGCAGGCGCAGACCGATTTCGACCGCGATAACGGCGGTGCTGAGCGTAGCGACAAGTTCGAGGACGAGGGCGGAGAGAAAAGTGACGCGCAAAACCGTCATGGTGGTGTCGCTGAACTTCTCGCTGACTTCTTTGATCGTGCGGACATGCGCTTTGCTTTGCCCAAATTGTTTGAGGGTGGTGATACCTTGCAAGCTGTCGAGAAAATGCGCGCTGAGCCTACTGAGCGTTTCGTATTGGCGATTGGTGATGGCTTCCGCTCCCTTGCCGATCAGTACCATAAAAACGGGGATGAGCGGGGCGGTGATAAAAAGGATGAAGCCAGAAAGAGGGTCGATGGGGAAGACAAAAACGAGAATGGAGAGCGGAACGAGGGCGGACAAGACCAGTTGAGGCAGATATTGGCTGAAATAAGCGTCGAGAGCCTCGATGCCTTCGACTGCGGCGGTGGTCAGTTCGCCGGTGCGCTCGCTGTGGGTGTAACTGGGACCGAGTTTGACGATATGGGCAAAGAGGCGTTCCCGGAGATCGGTTTTGACGCGGACGGCAACTGCTTTTGCGCTGACTTCGCTGATCCATGTGAGGAGAGAACGCCCAGCGATGATGAAGAGCAGGGCACGCAGGAGATTTGTGACATCTTGTAGTGTTTCCCCGTTAATGAAGACGTTGTTGATGGTTAAGCTGAGGGTGTGCGCTTGGGCTATGGTCAAAATCCCGCCGAGAAATCCGGCGAGGATGGTGATGATGAGGGCGGTACGGCTGTCACGGGCGAGGGAGATGAGGCGGCGGTCGAGGTTCATAAATTATTATCCACGAAGA
>CAZAWS010000085.1:0-7102 GCA_964488755.1 uncultured Anaerolineaceae bacterium
ACGACCTGAGCGTAGCGAAAGGTCAGGCGTTGTACTGAGTTTATCGAAGGGGTGAGGGAAGTTCCAACAACCTTTTAGTGCTCCCAAACCACCCAACTATCTAAGAATCAAATAATCTAACTAAAAAACTAATTCCATCAAATCTTGAGTAAGGTTCACTTCCCCATCAAAATTTTTGCGCGCATCTTCTAAAAGGCTTTCATCCTTAAACTCCCCTGTAGGGTAGTGAATAAGGTAAAGTTCTTTGGCTCCTGCTTTTGTAGCAATTTCTGCCGCTTGAGCGGAAGAAGTATGCCCTTTAAAGGCACCAGAAGATTCATGAATAAGTATATCTGCATTCTTAGCAAGTTGAACAACTTCTTCGCATGGCTCTGTATCGCACGAATAGGTAACAACTTTGCCACTCGCTTTAAATTCAACACGCAACCCGATGGTAGGAATCATGTGTCGAACCTGAGAAGCATATATATCGAAGTCGCTAGAATTTAGCACAGGTGAAATACCTTCATCTGGCAATCTGTTGAAGGTCACGGGGAAAAATCCGGGCCAATTCTCCCAAGCAAAAGCGTCCATTAGATTCTCAAGCCGTGTTAACGCGTGGTCTAACCCGTGAATGTCTAATGGCGCATTTCTGCCGCGTAACCACATATCCATCAGCAAAAGCGGAATCCCAGAAGCGTGGTCGGGGTGAAAATGTGTTAACACTAAATCAGTGATATCGTTATAGTTCACGCCAACATCTTTCAATCTTAAAATAGGATTGTGCGGGCTATCAACCAGCACGGTGCGATTTTCTCCAACAAAAACCATGTAGGCATTTTCATAGTTTTCAGTTGCAATTGCGTTAGATGAACCTAAAATAATTATTTTTGCCATTTTTTACCAATCCTATTGCACAAAGTACGCCAAAATTTGGGGCGTAATATACGTCTCAATTAGCGCGGCAACCAATAAAAGGGGCAAGATAATACCAACACTTATTTTGAGCCAATCTGATATTGCATGAACAAAAACAACGCCCATTGTCCTTTCAGGATTAGGCGTAACCATGATGGCTCCAAAATAAAGAATAGCGGCACTCGCAAAAATAATCGCTGGGATTTCAAAAATACCATGCGGCAAAACGCCTGCTATAAATAAAGTTGAGGCAGACATACCTACGCCGTCTAACACTGCAAAGACTGACCCGATAATACCAATATTAACCACAAAAGCCAACTCACCCAAAATACCCAAAGATAATAAGCCTAAAAGGAACATAACCAAAACCGCTCGGATATTATGAAAAAAGATAAAACCAAAAGAGATCTCAGTTTCGTCAGAAGGCAAGCCTATGGCTGATTGAAGCTTGTCTAAAAATTGTTCCTTTCCTCCATCAGAAAGTTCTATTTTTTCGACAATTTCAGCGGGAAGTAAAGCGGATGTGACCTGATAAGAGGCAATACTTATAAAAACTGCCGATATGCTAAGAAGCAAAAGAGGGGTCTTGATCTTCTGCAGGCTCGCCCCAACCTGAACTTTGTACCATTCAAATGGAGTCTTCGCCTCTCCAATAAAAGAATCTCTAAATGTTCGTCCTAGCCATTTCAGATTAATCGAATCTATTTCTCTTCCTAAAAGATATTCTCGTTGGAAGTGAGCGAGTCCCACTCTAATCAACAAGATCGCTATAATCAGCACCGCAAAAGCCACTAGCCAAAGGAGATAGTCGTTACCCCAAAAAACAAAAAAACTCTCTGCTTGAAGAAGAAAAGCAACGGGCAGAATAATAAAAGATGCTAAGAGATTCGCCGCCCGCACTGAAGTCGATTGAGTGGAAATAGCAATTGCACCAGCAACCATTAATAAGGCATGCACCGCGGCTAGAATTAGCAATTGTGCCATTAGATTGGGAGAGGGTAAGCTTAAGTCTTGCTTTTTAACCATAAGAATATAAATAGCAATGGATGTATAACTAGCCAAAAGTGGAAAAACTACCCCAACGAAAAACTTCCCTAAATAAAGTTGCCAGTCAAGAAAGGGTGCTCCTAATAAGGCTTCAATAGTACCGCGCTCCTTCTCACCAACAAAGGCTTCAAGTGCGACCACTAGAGCCGCTGTGACGGGAAAAAATCCAATAATTAGGATAGAGAAAGGGACTAAGCGATCAAGGATTAATTCGCCGCCATATTTAGCGGCGAACTCGACTGCGCTTCCTGCTACAAGATTCATTAGAGGAGGAAAAAGGAAAGTGAGAACAGCTAAAGGAAAGAGAATGCGCCAATCTCTAAACTGATCTATTAACTCACGTTGAGCAATCCACCAAACAGGGGTTAGTTTTTCTTTCAGCGTATTTCCTTTCATTATATAGCCTTCCCTCGCACGTCTGCCATTACTTTTAGATAAGCGTCTTCGAGTGTGCGTGATGTTTTTTCTAAGGTTAAAACCGATGCCCCTGTAGCAGAGAGTTCTTTTAATAGTTTGGGGTTAATTTCTTCAGGATTCTCCGTACTGAAACGAAGTTTTTGGCTATTTTTTTCAAGTATCTCTATATCTTTAGGAATTTTTAGCTTAGCAAAGTTATAAGGTTTAGAGAATTTGATTTCATATTCAGTTGGACCAAGCACCTTGTCTTTCAACACATCTAAAGTACCTTTGATGAGAATTTTTCCGCGATAGATAATGGCGATTTCATCAGCTAGAGATTCAGCTTCTGATAAATTATGGGTACAGATTACAATAGCACGCTTTGACGAACGAAGGTTTGCAATTTCATTGCGAACAAGACGTGCACTTTCTGGATCCATCGCTGATGTGGGTTCATCTAAAAGCAAGGCAGGGGGTTCGTGGATAAGGGTGCGTGCCAACGCCAATTTCTGTTTCATCCCCTTTGAGTAGGTTCCGGATGGTTGATGAGCAACTTCGGCTAAACCGAAATACTCAAGGAGATAGTCGCTCCGCTTTTTACGCGTGGGGACATCAAGACCGTAGACTTTACCAAAAAAGTCGAGGTATTCTACAGCGGTCATTCTCAGGTACAAGCCATGTTGTTCAGTCAGCACGCCCACAGACGCGCGTACCTGAGTTGCCTCTTTAACAACATCATGCCCATTGACACGCGCCCAGCCTTGAGATGGGCGCAAGAGTCCAGTTAACATCCGAATCGTAGTTGTTTTTCCCGCGCCATTTTGCCCCAATAAGGCTAGAATTTTTCCGGGCTTCACATCCAGTTTAACATCGCTAACAGCCCAAAAATCATCAAACTGTTTCCCTAGATTTTCGGTTAAAATCATGTTTTCACCTGTATAAAAAGAAATGCCTAAAGCGTCAAGGATTAGATAGCAATTTTTATAATAAAAAAGTGTGTCTCGTTTTTACTCAGTCTTTTTACGATGCCGAAATAAGAGCATAAACAAAGCAAGCGAGGCAACAATTGCCATTACTGTTTGGTTGGCATTAATCCCGTTGAGCATGGATGCATCGAGACGCAAAAACTCAAGTAAAAAACGCCCAATGGGGTAAATGATTAGATAGAGCAAAAATATATCGCCATCTTTGACGCGGTCGGGAAAACGCCGAGACACCCAAAGTAAAATCGCCATATTTCCCAAATTCCATAGCGTTTCGTAGAGGAAGAGGGGGTGATAGTAGGCTTGCTCTTCAAATCCACTTAGGCGATGTTGGACATCTATGAAGATTTTCCATGGGAGGGAAGTAGGTGCGCCATAAAGTTCTTGGTTGACATAGTTTCCCCCACGCCCGATTGCTTGCGCTAAGGCGAGTGCAGGGGCACTTATATCTGCCCATTCCAAAAAGGAGAGTTTATGTTTGCGAGTGAAGATATACAGCACAATTATTCCGCCAATAATGGCACCGGGGATTCCCAAGCCACCATTACGGGTGTTAATTAGGTCGAGGGGATGTGTAAAGTAGTATTGTGTTGTAAAACCTTGTGCGATGGAGGAAGGCGGCGGTGTAAAAACGTGCCAAAGGCGCGCGCCTATAATCCCTCCAATGAGGAGCCAGAGCATCATATCCCAGACAATTTCGGGGTCGTGACCACGCCGTTTGGCTTCTTTTTGTGCTAGTAATGCCCCAGCTAATGCGCCTAGCATGAGAATAATTCCGTAGAAACGGATTTCAAATGTGCCTATAAAAAAACTTTGAGTCATTTATTTACCTATTTGTGATACGCCAAGTGCAAGGGGACATATATATGAATCTCTCTTCACCTTTTACACCCTCATTCAAAAATGCTTATGCGCTTGTTTGCGAACATAAAAAATTCGTTGAAGTGCGGTGAAATTTGCTAAAATTGCGATAATCCACATAGCAACCAGCGGAAAGTTAAAAATCAAACTAGGTGCCAAAACAAGATACCGCTCTACGCGCGTAAGTGCCCCAATTTTGGCATCAAAATCTAAAGCTTCGGCACGCGCTCGCGTATATGAGACCAAAATTGAGCCGGCGGCAGAAGCAAAAACAAGCATTACGGCTAAGGTATCGCCTTGTACTGAGAAATAATAGAGCAAGCCTGCAAATATAACTAATTCAGAATAGCGATCAGTAACCGAATCTACAAACCCACCAAAGTCGGTTGGATCGCCACGGAGCCGTGCCATAGTGCCGTCCAGCGCATCTACGGGCCACATGATCAAGACGATTACACCACCCCAAAAAATTTCTCCCCTAGCGAGAAAAAACGCGGCAACGATATTACCTAGCAATCCGAGCATAGTAATTGAATTAGGCGTTAGTCCCGTCTTATTCAAAAGTTTACCAATTGGCTCTAAAACCCCTCTAAAAATTCTACGCATGTGGTCTGTTAAAGAAACCCTCTTCTTTTCTTCGGTATTTTCCATTAAAAACTCCTGTCATTTTAAGATTGCATAATGATACTACAGTGAAGCATGAAAAGTGAGACACAAATTATTGCCTTTCACGCTTCGTCTGGAGCAATTAACACGTCACGTTCGCGCCCACCACCTAGTGCAGGACCTACTACGCCCATATCTTCAAGAGAATCTAATAAACGTGCTGCGCGTGGGTAGCCAATTCTAAGACGGCGTTGAAGAAGAGAAGCAGAGGCGCGCTGAGAAACCTTTACCAACTCAATTGCATTAATGAGTAGCTCTTCATCTTCGTCTATATCACCTTCACTTAGCATTTTTTCCCAGGGTGCTTTCTTATCATCGTTAGGACTTTCTTCTTTCCAATAATCAATTACTTTTTCTATTTCTTTATCTGTAATCATTACACCTTGCAAACGGGAGGGGAATCCGGCTTCGGGGCTTAAGAAGAGCATATCCCCGTTTCCTAACAAGTTCTCTGCGCCAACGCTATCTAAAACAACGCGCGAATCAATGCCAGATGTGACCGCAAAAGCGATTCGGGCAGGGAAGTTGGCTTTAATCAACCCAGTAACCACATCCGTGCTAGGGCGTTGCGTTGCCATTACCAAATGGATGCCCGTTGCACGCGCCATTTGTGCCAAACGAATTAGGTTATGCTCGGTTTGATCTGGTGCGTGCATCATCATATCTGCCATTTCATCAATTAAGACAACAATGCGCGGCATCGCAATGCCCGCTTTACGGCGCAAGACTTTACGGTTATAGATTTTAATATCACGTGCACTTTCTTTCTCAAGCAATTTATAGCGTTGCTCCATCTCGCGCACAACCCATTGCAAAACGCCTTGAATACGGTCAATATCTGTTTCTACTTTTCCGTAAAGATGCGGCAAACCGTTAAAGCGAATCAATTCAACCATCTTTGCATCTACCATTACAAGACGCAAATCTTCAGGGGAATTGTTCATCACCAGCGAAGTGGCAATGGAGGTAATACAAACCGATTTACCAGACCCTGTTGAACCCGCAATAAGAAGATGAGGCATTTTTTCTAAATCTGCCACAAAAGGGTGCCCAGAAACATCCCGCCCTAGCGCAAGGGCTAAGGGAGAACGGGCTTTATCAAATACCGCAGATTCTAAAATAGAGCGCAAGCGCACAACTTCGATGCGTGCATTCGGCACTTCGATGCCTACAAATGCTCGTCCAGGGACAGGGGCTTCGATGCGCAAGCGTTGCGCTGAAAGGGCAAGAGATAAATCCTTTTGCAAAGAGGCTATTTGAGCAACGCGCACCTTCATCAAGTGTTCTTCTTCGCTATTTCCGCTTTTATCAATAAAACCAGGTTGTACGGCAAACTGGGTAATTGCAGGTCCCACCCGAAAACCGATTACTTTCGCAGGAATGCCGAATTCGTCTAGCGTTTTTTCAATTAATCCTGCCGTTTGGTTTATAGTTCGTTCGTCTAAGCGAGATTTCTTTTCATTTATCAATAAACTCAGTGGTGGAAGTCGGTCGTCACGCGGGCGTGGTTTAGCGGGACGCTCGTCTTCTTTTTCAGGCATAGAAAGCGACTTTCTAAACCCCAGTGGCAATTTTGTTTTGGGCGTTTTCCTTGTTTTTCTCCCGCCTTCTGATTCATCTTCTTTCTTGAATATCTCTTCCGCGACCACAACAGTCTCTTCTGCTTCTCCGCCTACACGAAACAACCATTTTTCAAGACGTATCCACAAATCAAATCCACTCATTAGGGCAAAAATCGTACCAAAAAGAAAAAGAAAAAGCGCGCCCAAGGGGGTAATTAATTTGCTCAAAATTTGGTCTAAACCCCACCCTAAACGACCGCCGCCATAGCCGATTTTAACATTCTCTATAGAACGCCCAGCAATAATGGTCATCAAGCCCAGCATCAAAAACGCGGCTACTTCCAATATGAAAATACGCCCCCAAGGGAGAGGGTCATCAGAACGGCGTAAGAGAAAAATTCCAACCATCCCCAGTGAAGCAGTCACAAGGTAACTGCCCCAACCGAACCATATTTCAAGTTTTTCTACCCAAAGTATCGTTAAATTTCCATCTGTCAAACCAAAGAGTGCCAATAGGGTAATTAACGCAAAAGCAAGAAAAAATACGCCCCCAACATCGCGGGCAAAGCGTCCAAAATGCCAATTTGCTTTTGCCAAGCTATCGAGCATATCTTTAGATTCCGGTTCTTTGTTTTCAGCCATTATTCTGCTCCCTCGCCTTCTGAAAAACCGATGTGATTTTTT
>CAZAWS010000086.1:0-4603 GCA_964488755.1 uncultured Anaerolineaceae bacterium
GCGTGGGTACACCATCCTCGTCACCGGCGATCACGGCATGAATGCCGATAAAATGCACGGTGGCACTACAGCCGATATGCGCGAAGTTCCTTTATATATAATTTCTCCTGATTCTCAAGGCAAAGGAGACACAGGTAAAACTGTCTCCCATTTAGATATTGCCCCAACCATTTGCAAATTGCTTGATGCCCCCATCCCAGAAACGATGAAAGGGGCGGTTTTGGTTTGAGAAATCATTTGTTTGGGTAAATAAAAACACCTCGTGCAAAAAAGACGAGGTGTTTTTTATTTAATGGTAAATGCTTTTCGTAAGAAAGATGTTTTTTAGCGGGAGCAAGCCAAAACCACGCGCGTTTCGCTCGCTTCCCATCCAACTTTATATTGTTTTGGTTACTTTTTTTAGCACGCCCCCGCTTGCCTGATGTCCCTGACCGATAACAATAAAGGCATCTTCGTCAATTTCTGCAACGATATTTTTGAGTATATTTGCATCAGAGCGGACGAGGGTACAAAAAAGGACGGTGTGATCGTCTTTGGTGAACATGCCCTGAGCTTCCCAAGATGTTACGCCTATGCCAAGCTGGGTAAAGATACCTTCGGTTACAGCATCTGGTGAATTTGTAACGATAAAAACTGTGCGAATTACGCTAGGACCTTCGAGAACATAGTCGGTTGCTAAACCAAAAATATATAGGGCTAAAAATGAATAAAGAGCACGTTCCCAGCCAAAAACTTGACCGAAAATCAGCAAAATCGCCCCATCGGTAACGATATAGGCTTGGCTGATGGGTAGTCCCGTTTTCAACTGCAAGACACGGGTAACGATGGCAAGCCCTGCGGTGGTACTGCGTCCACGAAAAATCAGCCCCGTTCCTATGCCGCCTAAAATGCCTCCGAAAAGGGCATTGAGAAGTAAATCATCTGTGATGCCTGCGGGGAGGATATTGGCAAAAAAATCTACCCCTAAATTATATATAAGCACTGTGTAGAAGGTGCGGGTGAGAAAACTGAAACGTCCAAGATAGTAAAATCCTACGATGAGCAAGGGGATATTTAGAATAAGCATCATCAAGCCAACGGGCAAACCTGTAAAGTGGCTAATCATAATTGCCGAAGCCGTTACCCCACCGCCCGGTGCTATATTTGATGGGATGAAGAAAACGTCTATGGCAATAATTAGTATGAAGGCACCAAGAGTGATAATGAGATACTCTTTGAAAAATTTTTTCCAATCGGTGTTTTTTATTTTTTCTTCTATGTTCATTTTTAAAAAATCAGGTTGGGGGTAGGCAGATTGGGAAGGATGAGATTTTAAGCATTATTGCCACTGGTTACACCGATTTTTTAAGATTAAAATCTGAGAAATCAGTGTAACCAGTGGCAGGTTTTGCCTTATTTGTTTTATCTTTGGATATTTAGCGCATTCCAACCGGCATACTCAGCTATATCGCCGAGTTCACTTTCAATACGAAGCAATTGATTATATTTTGCCACACGGTCAGAGCGAGCAGGGGCACCCGTTTTGATTTGCCCTGTGTTCAGTGCAACAGCCAAATCGGCAATGGTTGCATCTTCGGTTTCGCCGGAGCGATGGGATACGATTGCTGTCCAGCCAGTGTGATGACAAAGTTCAACCGCTTCTAGTGTTTCTGTGAGAGAGCCAATTTGATTGAGTTTGATTAGTGCTGAGTTCACAGATTTTTCTTTAATAGCGCGGCGAATGCGCTCGGGATTCGTTACTAGCAGGTCATCGCCCATGACTTGGATTTTGTCGCCAAGTTCTGTGGTCATCAGTTTAAAGCCTTCCCAATCATCTTCGGCAAGACCGTCTTCAATGGAGACGATTGGATATTGTTTTACCCAGTTTGCCCAAAATGCGACCATTTCTTCGCTATTTAGTTTTTTACCTTCTGTACGGAGATTATAGAGACCCGTTTTCTTATCATAAAATTCAGAGGCGGCGGGGTCAAGTGCGATGCCGATATCTTTGCCAGATTCGAAGCCTGCTTTTTCAATTGCCTCAAGAATGACTTCAACGGCTTCTGCGTTGGATTTCAGCGCAGGGGCGTAGCCGCCCTCGTCACCAACTAAGGTAGCGTATCCGTGAGATTTCAGGACTGATTTCAAAACATGATAAATTTCTGCACCCCAGCGTAAACCTTCTTTGAAATTGGGTGCGCCGAGTGGCATAACCATAAACTCTTGTGCATCGGTTGATTGCCAGCCAGTATGTGCGCCGCCGTTGAGGATGTTCATCATTGGGGTTGGCAACAAATGTGCATGAACGCCACCCAAATATCGGTAGAATGGCAAAGCAAGTGAGCTTGCCGCGGCTTTGCTAACTGCCAGACTCACGCCCAAGATCGCGTTTGCACCAAGCCGAGATTTATTTGGTGTTCCATCTAAGGCTAAAAGAGTCAAATCAATTTCGCGCTGTTCGCTGGCGTCCCATCCCAAAAGGGAAACGGCAATTTCTTCGTTTACATTGGCGACTGCGTTGGCAACGCCCTTTCCGCCATAGCGTTTCTCATCGCCATCGCGCATTTCTAGGGCTTCATGTATGCCCGTAGATGCGCCTGAAGGCACTGCGGCGCGCCCATAAGAGCCATCTCCAAGGATGACTTCAACCTCGAGGGTTGGGTTGCCGCGGGAATCAAGAATCTCTAGTGCTGAGATATTTACAATTGTGGTATCCATTTTTTTTTACTCCTGTTTTTGTTGAAATAATAATTTGATTTGATGGGACTTAAGCGCGACGCGCGCGTTTTGGGCTTGGTTGCCCTTCATCAGCTTTATGCGTGGCGTGAACGGTGGACAGCGTGCCTCACGTTAGAAAAATGTTGTTTTAGGGCAATCAGGTTCAGGTCACGCGCGTCCCGATTTCTTCATCCTAACTCTCCTGCTCTAGCCGCTGTCCCCAGCGGTGATTTTTAGCGGAGAAAGTAAATCCAGTTTAAGTATAACGCGTTTTCGCGTAAGGCAAGATTAATCTTGCGCTACCTTTTTTGCGCTCTTTAAAAATCCCACAAAAAGCGGATGGGGTCTCATGGGGCGTGAGAGAAATTCGGGGTGAAATTGACTGCTGACCATAAAGGGGTGGTCTTTTAGTTCAGCGATTTCTACGAGCATATTATCGGGGGAAGTCCCAGAGAAAACCATGCCATTTTCTTCAAATTCTTTTCTATATTTATTGTTAAATTCAAAACGATGGCGGTGCCTTTCATTGATTTCTTTTTTATTATAATACTTTTCAGCGAGCGTGCCTTTTTGTAAAACACAGGGATAAAGCCCCAAGCGCATGGTGCCGCCCATATTGCTGATATCGCGCTGTTCGAGCATGAGGTCTATAACGGGGTGGGGCGTGCCTTGGTCAAATTCGGATGAGTTGGCGTTTTCGTAGCCCAAAACATTGCGGGCAAATTCTACGCACATCAGTTGCATCCCCAAACATAAACCAAGATAGGGGATTTTATTTTCACGCGCATATTGAGCCGCTAAAATTTTGCCTTCTATGCCGCGCTCGCCAAATCCGCCGGGCACGATGATGGCATCGGCAGATTTAAGCGCATCTAAACTTTTGCCTTTTTCAAGGTCTGTAGAGTGAATCCAGATAACTTCATCTTCCACGTTTATTGAGAGCGCGGCGTGGCGCAGTGCCTCACGAACGGACATATACGCGTCTTGTAATTCTATATATTTGCCAACTAAGGCGATTTTTATTTTAGGTTTATCTGCGTTGATTTTCTTCGATAGTTCTTTCCAAGGCTTTAAATTTGGTTTTTTGCTTGCCTTTAGATTCATTTTCTCGATAATATAATCGGCTACGCCTGCTTCTTCGACCAAAAGGGGAATTTCATATAAAGAGTTTGCCGTTTTCATGGGCACTACGGCGCGTTTTTCTACATCGCAGAAGAGGGCGATTTTGTCGATGATTTCTTGGTCTACATCGTAATCTGAGCGGGCGATAATCATGCTGGGGGCGATGCCAATGCCGCGCAGTTCGGCGACTGAGTGTTGGGTAGGCTTGGTTTTTAGCTCGCCCGTTGCGCCGATATGGGGCAACCAAGTGACATGCACAAAGTAGGTGTTTTCTGTGCCTACTTCATTTCTCATTTGGCGTAGAGATTCCATAAAGGGTTGCGATTCTATATCGCCTACTGTGCCGCCGATTTCGATGAGCATAATTTCAGCTTCGGTTGTGCGTGCCGCTAAGCGGATGCGGCGTTTTATTTCATTGGTGATGTGGGGGATAATTTGAATTGTCCCGCCTAAATAATCGCCGCGTCTTTCTTTGGAGATCACTTCATCATAAACCTGCCCTGAAGTGAAATTACTCACCTGCGAGAGGGGGTTGTCAATAAAACGCTCGTAATGCCCTAAATCTAAATCTGTTTCTGCGCCATCGTCTAACACAAAAACTTCCCCGTGCTGATAGGGTGACATGGTGCCTGGGTCTACGTTGATATAGGGGTCAAGCTTTTGCACGGAGACGCGAAACCCACGCTCTTTGAGAAGCAATCCCAACGCCGCGGCGGTTACGCCTTTTCCAACCGAGCTAACAACGCCGCCTGTAAAAAAAATATATTTTGTTTCCATAGTTTTT
>CAZAWS010000086.1:4703-6942 GCA_964488755.1 uncultured Anaerolineaceae bacterium
ATCAGTAGACCAGTGGATCAGTAGACCAGTGGAGCAGTAGACCAGTTTTACTGACACCTGATTTACTGATACCTGATTTACTGATTCCTGATACCTGATACCTGATACCTGATACATTGATACAAAAAAGAAGCGGGGAGGTCACCAAATTTAGGCTGACCTCCCCGCATTTGGGGTTTTCTAGGGGTGGGGGGGGAGAGTGTGTTTCGTTATCCCACGAGTTTAGTCAAAGTTTCAGCAGCGCGCCGCATTTCAAGAAAGACCATGCCAAGTTTTGCTTTTTCACGGGCTAATGCCGTGAGTACAGCTTCTTCGCCAATGGCAGAGAGAACGATGAAGCCACTATCGCCACGGATATAAACTTGGTCTAAGCCACCTCGCCCTAATTCACCGGCAATTCTTTCGCCAAGACTGAGCATAGCGGCAGACATTGCCGAGACGCGATCTTCTTCAACTTCAACAGGCAGTGCCGATGCCATAATTAGCCCGTCTACAGAGACGACGGCAGATGCTTCAATATCAGGTGCGGCGGTTTGCATTGCCCGCAGAGTTTTAACCATTTCTTCGCTTCGAGATTTGCTCATGCTGGAGAGCCTCCATCACTTATAGTGTGTTTTTTATTCCTATGAGTTTACCATAAAAAAACAAGTTTTTCTTTAGGATGATTGGGCGATTCGCGCGTGAATTTGGGTTTGGTGCCGTTCAAAAGACATTCAGCGGATAATTGTCAAATTTTCACTAGGATAGCGTTGTGATTTTTTGGGTTCTTCATCAGCATAACCTAGAAAGTACATCGCTTCGGGGAGCCAGTTTCCGGGCAATTTTAGTGCGTCTATTATTTCGCTTTGTGCGTAAAGCACCCAACAGACCCAACTTCCCGATAGCCCTTCTGCCTCTGCGGCAAGCAGAAGTTGTAACCCTGCCACTGCTGTAGATTGAATTGCCATAATCTCTTCTTCTTTTGTGTCTTCTCGGAGTACCGTTTTATCACGGCATAAGATGATGATAAGGGGGGCTTCATTTATGCGCGCTAAAGAGTGCTGGACGCGTTTCTCAATATCTGCTTGAGGCGCGCCTTCTGATGCCATATCCGCGCGCAGTTTGGATGCGAGGGCACTGCCGAGTTTCTCTTTCGCGCCATTTGTTTGAACTTGCACAAATCGCCAGGGTTGTAGGTTGTGCGCGGAGGGGGCAAAAGTTGCGGTGTGCAGAATTGCGTCCATAAGGGTATCAGGCACAGGGCGTTGTCCTGAGCCTGTCGAAGGGTCGCGTTTGAAGCGGCGGACGCTTCTTCGCATCCTTAAAAATTGATGGAGTTTATTCATAGGGTAGATTATAATCTGCGCCTATTCTATTTTTCAAGGAGTGTATAAAAATGGGCGAATCCCTAACAAAAATGAGACGTAAAGACCGCGCAATCACCGATAAAGATTGGATTATTGCACTACTAAATCGCGCTGGCTATGGCGTTTTGGCAACTTGTAAAGAGGGTCAACCCTTTACGGTTGCACGCAATTTTTCTTATGATGCCGAGAAACACGCCATCTACTTTCACGGCGCGCGTAAAGGGCGCACTTTTGAGCAAGCGGAGGCAGGCAGAAAGGCAAATTTAAATGTTAGTGAAATGGGCGATTTGCTTACCGCTAAGAGAGCGATGAATTTTGGTGTTAAATATAAGGGTGTGGTTGTTTTTGGCAAACTCTCTATTGTAGAAGATGCCGATGAAGCCAAACATGCTTTGCAATTGCTCATGGATAAGCATTTCCCCGAACTGAAACCCGATGTAGATTATGAAGCATCTACCGATATTGATTTGAAGGTTACGGCGGTAATTCGGATGGATATTGATAGTTGGAGTGGAAAAGAAAAAAAGAGTTGACGAGCAAGGAGTGAAGAGTAAAATACTTGTAAGCGTTAAGGGGTCTCAAAACAGAACGCGGATTTTACGGATCAGGCAGGTTTTCGCGGATTTTAAAAACTTTTTTATTCTTTATATGTGCAAAAATGACAAAACATATAAGCTTTCTGGAAAAATGCAATAAAAGCATTAAAAATTCGCATATAGCGTAGCGGCATTCGCTCATTCGCGTATAGCGTAGCGGCATTTGCGTTGAAAGCTTAAGGCGTAATTCTAAATGGCTGAACGTTTACAAATACTTTTCACTCCTTTTTTTAGTGTCCGCTCACTTTGTCTATCGAAATTTTGAAAATTACGCGTTCTTCACCAGCGGGGATATTC
>CAZAWS010000087.1:0-3570 GCA_964488755.1 uncultured Anaerolineaceae bacterium
AGACATTATCCGCACGATGCAAACGGATAAGAAGAAATCAGCGGGTATAATCCGCTTTGCCTTGCCTGTGAAAATTGGGGAGGTGAAGGTTGGGGTGGTGATTGAGAACTTGGAAGACACGTTAAGGAAAGCAACATTTGAAATTTAATCCAATGACTTCTTGCTTTTCTCATTAGACTAAAGTATGCTTTGCACCTTATGCACTCCTTTTGCTACCTGTTGGTTTTTAACCAATCAAAGTTAATCTTATGAATAAAAATACTCTTATTAAACACCTCCGCTTCGGATTGATTTCTGCGCTAGGCTTCGGTATAGGGATGCCGCTTGCAGTAGTTTTTCTTAACCTAATAAAGCGTACGCGCATTGTTGCGCCCATTAAAAATTTATTTGAATCGCAACACCTTCTTATCCCGCTTATTCTAGTATTTCTTGTCGTCGCCCTTGGCGGGGCAATTGTAGGCGCACTGGGTGGATTAGCCCTCAGCTATGCAGATGGCACAAAGCGCAAAAAAGAATATATATCAAAAGGCGCGCTTGGCTTTGCAACCAGCTTTGCCCTTGTGCTTTACCCGCTCATCTTTTTGCTCTCAACCTTTGCATTTTATAGCGCAGAATCCTCTTCACCATTAAGCATTTTGATTTCATTTTCCTTTGTAGGTGCGGTTTTTGGTTTTGTTAGCAATAATATACTTGGTATCGCCACTTATGGGCGTAGCCGCTTTCGCTTTGGCGTGCATGGGGCATACTCTTTTGGATTGGCAGGCGCACTCATTGCGCTTAGAGTTTGGTATTATTTTTATGAGCTAAAAGTAGGTACCGAAGATCCCCTAATTTGGCTTATCTGGTTTGCCCTTTTTGGCGTTTTTGGTGGTTTTTCTTTAGGCATATTTTATAGTTTTGGCATCGAAAAAGGCTACGCTGACGATAGAGACAAACCCCTTGATGTTGCTTTTCTTACTCGAAAACTTAACGATTTCAAAAACAGCAAATTCTATCAAAAACGGGGCTTTTGGGGCACCATTATTTTCTTCGGCGTCATCTTTTTGCTCTCACGAATTTTTGCCGTATTGCCCTTTGGGAGCACAGAAGCAAACTTATCTAGCATCCTCGACACTGAAACATTAGACACACATTGGTCTGAAGCCCAATCCCTTTTAGGGCAAAGTGACGAAGCGGCGATATTCGCCACAGACTCAGGTCTGGTTTCAGCAGTTTGGGCGCAAGATGGTGAGATTTACCTTTCAACCGCGCGAGAAGATAACGCAGGTATTGCCCAAAATTGGACAACGCCAAAAAATATCTCTGAATCGGATACGGATTCAGCCACCCCACAAATAGTGATTGACAGCGAAGGAAGCACTCATATTATTTGGATGGAAGAAGCAGACGGGACGACCGCGACCCTCTACTTGCTTTGTGCTGGTGAGCAGTGTGCCACCCCTAGCGTTATCTCTGCCCCCACCGACCCAAGCTGTGGTGCCGATTTTGAGCAGTGGCAGAACCAGAGTCCCAGTTTAGCCATTAGCCCCTCGGATGAAATCATGTTGGTTTGGGGAACAGGGACAGCAACCCTGCCCTACACCCGCTGGCAAGTTGCAGAAGGCACCCAAAGCTCAACGAGTGGGTGCGTTTCGGGGGATGCTCTTTTAGGGCAAGCGCGTGTATCGGCAAATCCGCAAGGTGGTTTTTCGTTGGTCTATACTAACATCCCATCCCAAGAAATCTACTTAAGTGAATATAAAAATGAAAGCTGGGGTATGCCGCTCAAAATTGGGGTTGGTGAAAATCCTGAAGTTTTTGTGAACGAAGATGGCGCAAATGTGGCTTGGTGTGATGAAAATAGTGCGCTCCAATTTTGGCAAGAGGGGCAAGCTATTGAAGAAATCGCACAATGCCTGAGCCGCCCTGCTTTTGCTGAGGGGGAGAATTTGCGTTTGGTGTGGTATGCAGATAGCGTAGAAAACATCGCTGGTGAATTTCAAGAAAGCCACGTACTTTTTGAAAGTGAAAATACCAGCGAGGGTTGGGCAACTCCGGCAATTGTGGCTTTGCCCAATATCGCCAGCCAGCCATTTTTGGCAAGTGGAGGCGATAATCATTTGCATCTGCTGTATAAAAGCGATGATTCGCTTGAGTATGCCGCACACGCCCCTTATAGTTGCGAGGGTGTTGAGCTTTCTCTTGCCGGTCAAAATATGTTAGATGTAGCACAGTCGGGCAGGTTTCACTCAGTAGATTATCAGGTGCCCTATTGTCGAAATCAATTTGACCGCCTGATTTATGCCCCCAACCCTCTCCCCGAATTTAGTGAGCAATTGCCTGCAGACGATGGCACTTTTGAAGAAGTGGCTAGGTTAATAGAGACAGCCGAGTACGAAGTTGTTTACTCAACCATGTGGTATGACGCAGAAGCCGATGGTAATAATCCGAATAATCCCGGGGTTGTTGTGGCGGGATCAATAAAAAAACTTTATGACAGGCTAGAGGCAAATCCTGAGCAATATCCGCGGGGAATAAGGGTGAAAATTTTGCTCGATAATCCACCTGAATTAACTGCCTCAAAATTAATTTCTCAAATTTGGAATGTTTTTAACGATTTGCGCTCCGCTGGTGTGCCAACGATGAGCAACCCTGAGATTGGCTGGGATTTACAAGTTGCCAATTATGCTGGTTCTTGGCCTCACGGACATACAAAAATGGTCATTGTTGATGGGAAGAATGTGACCGCGGCAGGTTTTAATTTTCAATATGCTCACTTTCCTGAAGAGCACGATTCTAAGTTGGGGCAGGGGCGTGTAGATTTGGGCTTAGAAGTAACAGGTCCTGTGGCGCAATCTGCTCTGCGTGCTTTTGATGATTTATGGTTAGACGCAAATCGAGTTAGTTGTCCTAATTTAGGCTCTACTTCGTTCTTGTGGTGGATAAGTTGCAGTGGCAGTGAAGCCACTGTAGACCATGCCCCCGAAGTTTTAAGATATTACCTTCCCGAAACAGGGGCTAACGCATTTACCCTACATAGGACTGAAGTCTATAAAGAATCGGATGACGCCCTTGTTCATGCTTTAGAGAGTGCTGAAGAATCTATAGATATTATTCAAGTAAATTTCACTTTTGATATGATTTGTGACTTAAATATACTTTTAGATGTCTGCGACTATAGCTCTGCTCCACCTTATATTGACGCATTGATGACGGCGATAGAAGATGAACAAGCGTATGTGCGTATTTTGATTGAAGACGATGGTATTGAAGGCTTTGAGAATAAAATTGCTATGGATATTCTTGTTGCTGAGGTAAAAGCCCGAGGCTTAAGTGATTATGTTGAAGTTAGATATTTCACAGGTCTTGTTCATGCTAAGACGATTCTTATAGATGATGAACTGCTCATAGTAGGGAGTCAAAATTTTCATTACAGTGCCTTTGGCGAGGGGGGGCTAACTGAATTTAATATAGCAACAGATTCGCCTCAGGCTGTAGAAGCCTATAAATCATTTTTTGACTATTATTGGGAGCAGGGGACTTTGATAAATCCTTAGATACAAAGAGCGTGAGAGAAAAATAAAAAGCCCC
>CAZAWS010000087.1:3670-6911 GCA_964488755.1 uncultured Anaerolineaceae bacterium
GGGACTTTGATAAATCCTTAGATACAAAGAGCGTGAGAGAAAAATAAAAAGCCCCGATGCAGAGTGTTCTGTATCGGGGCTTTTGTCTTTAGGTATTATGGGAGATAAACTGAAGAACCCGTTCCCTTCAAGGGAACGGGTTCTTTTAGCTGGCGATTTTTACCGCCAATCTGGGTGACGGTCTTGTGCTGTGTGGTTGGTCATATTGAATACCTCGCTCCCATCAATTCGAATAACGTAAAGCTCCATATTGCCATTTGGGTCGGTTGAGTAGATTATCCAATCACCACTGGCATTATAGCTAGGCTCGTATTCTTGTGAGGGACTATTGCTTATATTTTTCAGTGCACCGCCATCGTCTTTCATGGTGTAGATTTCAGAGTTCCCGTCACGGTCAGAGATAAAGGCAATCATATTGCCCATATCGTAGCCCGTTGGAGAGTGGTCGTTTGCGGGATTATTGGTCAAGTTTTTCAAATTTGAACCATCCGTTCTTACCATATAAACTTCTTGATTTCCATCACGATCACTTGTAAATAAAATCCATTCTTTGGAACTTAAGAAGCCGCCGGGGGCAAACCAAGCAGGACCAGAATCATTTGCGCTATCGTTGGTTAGGTTGCGAAGTTCAGAGCCATCGCTACGCATGATATAAATTTCTTGGTTTCCATCTCGGCTACTGGTAAATGCAATCCATTTACCATCTGATGACCAAGTTGGGTGTTGGTCGTCAGATGGATTATTGGTTAAATTAATCGGGGCGGCTTGATCTACACTGGTGAGGTAGATTTCATTATTGCCATTTTGGTTGCTGGTATAAACAATACCGCGCTTATTGGGAGCTAAAGCTGGCTGTGCATCTATTGCAGGATTATTGGTGATACGCGTTACAACCTGACTAGACGCATCCATAACGTAAATTTCAGAATTTCCGTCTCTATTACTTTCAAAGACAATCGTTCCGCTTAATTTCGGGGATTCCCCTCCGCCACTGGTCGCTGTGGGCACAACGGGTGGGATAGTGGGCGGAATTGGCGTAGTTTGAGTTGGCACAATCGTTGGCGCAATTGTGGGATTCTCTATCGCCGCTGTTGCTGTCATCGAAGGATTGTTGGGGTCACAGGGGTCAAGGTCTCTCCCATCAATAATTGAATCTGCATCTGAATCTGGGTTGAGGGGGTGAGGGCAGGTTTGGTTTTCTTGTCCGTCTAGTAATTCATCATTATCTGTGTCTGGCTTGAGAGGGTCGGTGCCCAAAGCAACTTCTGCGCCATCTGTCAACGCATCTTCATCTGTATCGGCTAAGAGTGGGTTGGTCTGGCGGGAAATTTCATCCCCGTCCGTTAGTGCATCTTCATCTGTATCTGGGATGAGTGGATTCGTCATATAGGTTAGCACTTCTTCGCCATCGCCTAAGCCATCGCCATCAGTGTCAACATTCAAGGGGTCGGTGATATACGTTTTTACTTCATCGCCGTCTCCTAAGCCATCGCCGTCAGTATCAGGATTGTTGGGATCTGTGCCATATTGGGGTTCTTCGCTATTGAGTAAGCCATCGCCATCGGTATCTTCTCCACCAACAAGAGCCGCTTGAGTTTGGTTATAAGAAGCGGTTTGGGTAGCACTTGCGGCTTTTTTATCCTCTTGCTTTGGGTAAAACACAATCAAGCATAAAAGCATAAACCCTATCAATAGAACAGCAATAAGCCACGGAGGCAGAAAAGCCTTCTCGGTTATCTTCGATTGGAAGTCTAGCTTTTCTTTTCCCGATGATATGGTATTGATGTTAAAGGGATATTCCTCCTCGTTCCCCACAAATGGGCGTGCTCTCAGCCGACCGCGGTATTCAAAGACCCCGCTCTTGCCAAAGGGAACCTGCAAGCGTTGCCCAGAAAGAATCTCAGAATAAGCAAAATCAACCTCAGGGTTGTTGGGGTCACTGCCCTCTTTTGCGTAACGAGTAATTTTTTCAAAAACCAACCTTTCAGAAATATCCTGAAAATGCAAATCATAAGTAGAATCTGAATTCCCCTCATTGTTGATAATTAGTTGAGCAGGTTGATTTGAATCAAGCACCGCAGGATTTAACGACCCCGTAAACTTAGAAAATGTTGCTACAGTTAAAATACAATCTATTTCGGTTTTCTGGCTAGGCACTTCCTCGCTTGAAATCTGTATCTTAAAAGGCGTTCTCCCAGCATTTGCCGCAGAGGAGCGGGGCACATTAATTGTAAATAATATCTCTTTGCTTTCGTTTGGTTTCAGCCTAGTTACCAATGCTTCTGTAGAAACCCAATTTCTAGGGATGCCCGTAAGATTAAAGCGGAATCCATCGCTAGAAACGCCTCGGTTCTCTAAAAAGAGAGGAATACTAACACTAGATCCAGGTGTAATAGGGAAATTAACCGCGCCAATCAATACGCCAATCCGCCCTTCTGGCTGATATACGGCAACAGATAATTCTGCCTGAGTTGTTGCCAAAAAGCTAGGCGCATTTCGACTTTTCCCTTGAATTTTTAACGTATATTTGCCAACGCGTCCATCGGGAAAAGGCGGTGGCTGAACCTTTAAAATAGCCTGTTTTGCTTTACCGGGTGCTATATGCAATTCATCTTCATCAAAAGAAATCCATTCAGAAGGAATACCTTTTACAGAGAGCCTTACAAAATCTTCTGTTGGTCCAGTATTAATTACGCCAACGTGAAACTCAACACTTCTCTCTGGGGCAACACTCAACTCTTTTTCTTTAACAACCAGCCTAAGTTCTATTTTTTCAGATTGATTGGGGGTGTTATTTTTCATCAAAAAACTCCTCTTATTTAGCAAAGACCGACAAGATATCTCCCAGACAATACCTTGATTATATAATTTTTAGGGATAATTCATTACGATTGTACTTCAAAGGATGAAATTTTACTGCTACACGCGTGTTTTAAACTTGAGTGCAAACCCCGAGTATCTGTGCATCGTAACCTGCAAGAATATACCACAAAATTAGAGTGAGAGAATCTTGAAAGGGCTGGGGGGAGCACTAAAGAGTTGTTGGGTAATTTTACGCCGCCCCCCTCTGTCCTACGGACATCTCCCCCAAAATGGGGGAGAATTTCCCCTCTCCCGTTTTGGGAGAGGGACGACCTGAGCGTAGCGAAAGGTCAGGGTGAGGGTAGCGAAAGGTCAGGCGTTGTACTGAGTTTATCGAAGGGGTGAGGGAAGTTCCAACAACCTTTTAGTGCTCCCGGTC
>CAZAWS010000088.1:0-4362 GCA_964488755.1 uncultured Anaerolineaceae bacterium
AAACCTGTCTGATCCGTAAAATCCGCGTTCTATCTTGAGTCCCCTGAACGCTTACTCTTTTTTTAGCATTTCGTATTTGTATTATACTTAAGGAAATTAGCAAGTAAACTAGCTCATATTTTTCTACCTATAAAGGAGTAAAACATGCAACTCAAATGTTCCCATTGCAATAAAATGTTCGCCGAAAATAAAGATGCCGCCCTCGCTGGCATGTACGCCATCCACACCGAAGGGCTAAATCATTATGATGCCACCTGTGCCCACTGTCAACACTCTGTACGTGTTTCAGCTGAGCAGATGAAAGAAACTTACCCAAACTGGGAAGAAGAATATAAAGAAATGATGGCACGGGCAGATGAATTTGAGAAAAAACAGGCAGAACTAGAGAAACTAGCCTCTGCCAATAAAGGGAAACCCAAAAAAGAAAAAAAGAAAAGAAAGCGAAACCGATGAGCATCAAAGTCGTTATCTTTGATATGGGGGGCGTTTTAGTACGGACAGAAGACACCGCACCGCGCGTGGCTTTGGGCTTGCGCTTTGGCAAAACATACACCGAACTGGACAAAATCGTCTTTGCTAACAAATCCAGCTTACGCGCTTCTCGTGGAGAAATCAGTGCGCGTGACCACATGCAACACGTCATGCGCACCCTCGACCTCCCCGAAACAGATGAAACCATCAACAACTTTATAGACGAATTCTTCCTCGGCGATGAAGTAGACGAGGAAATTGTCGACTATATCCAATCTCTGCGCCCGCGCTATCAAACAGTCCTACTCAGCAACGCTTGGGATAATCTACGCAAAGTACTCGCTACCAAATGGAAAATAGCCGATGCCTTCGATGAGATTTTTATCTCAGCCGAGATGGGCATCGCTAAACCAGACCCCAGAATTTATAAAATGGTCCTAGGAAAACTAGACGTTGCCCCCGAAGAAACAGTTTTTATAGACGACTTCATCAAAAATATAGAATCTGCTCGAAAACTAGGAATGTTTGGTATCCATTTTCAAAATAAAGATCAAGCAATGGCGGAGCTGATGAGCCTAGTTTGATTTTGAGCGTAGGGGTACTGTGTCGCTGGCGTTATAAAATTTATATTCACATGTCCCTTTTTGTTTTTTTACGCTATACATAGCTTGATCTGCGTTTTTTAGGAGTGTAGCGGCATCTTTACCGTCTTGCGGGAAAACGCTGATTCCAATGCTGGCAGAGAGTTCTAACCTTAGTTCCTCATTCACGTCAAAAGGCATTTTTATATTGGCTATGATTTTTTTTGCAAGGAAAGCCAACTTGTCTTTAGATGAGATGTTTTCGAGCAAGCAGGTAAATTCATCACCACCCAAGCGCACGACTGTATCGCTATCTCGGACGCTGGTTTGAAGACGTTTGCCAAATTCAATCAGGACATCATCGCCTACATTATGCCCAAATGTATCGTTGATGGCTTTGAAATCGTTCAGGTCAATAAAGAGCAGGGCAACTTGCCAACTGTTTCGTTTTGCTAAGGCAAGGGCATGTTTTATGCGTTCATTGAAGAAGGCCCGATTTGGCAGGTTTGTTAAAATATCATGCGTGACCTGATGTGCAAGACGTTTTTCTTTTTCTTTTCGCTCAGTTATTTCATCTTGCATGGCAACGTAATGGGTAATTTTATTGTCTTTATCTATAATGGGTGAGATAACCATTGCGTCCCAATAGAGTTCTCCTGTTTTTTTGCGGTTGAGCAATTCGCCACGCCAGATATTGCCTTGTGTGATTTTTCCCCAGAGTTCTTCGTAGATTTTTATTTCAGTTTTTCCTGATTTTAAAATACTCGTTCCTTTCCCGATAATTTCCTTGGCACTATATCCTGACATTATTGAGAAAGCATCATTTACAAATTCTATTTTTCCATCTAAATCAGTAATTAGAACAGAGCTACCAGAAAAATTAACTGCTTGCGCCAGCTTATGTGATTCAGCAAATAGCTCTGCTTTTTTCAATGCGAGGGAGGCTTGGGTGGCAAAGGCTTCGGCGATTTCTTTGTGATGGTTGTTGAAAAAACCTTTTTCTTTTTTATCTATCGCTATAATGCCAACAACTTCTCCTTCTATGAACATAGGAACGCCAAGCCAGGAGGTAATTTTGTTCTGAATGGTTTCTTCTTGGTGAAATGAAGAGTAAATAGATACATCATCAACGATAAAAGATTGGCTCGTATTGATAACTATAGAACTGGGGTTATCATCTTCGTTTCCAAGTGAGAAACGTAGCCCTATGATTTCTTCTGTATTTACAAAGCCTGCACCAGCAACAATTTCTATATAATCTTCGTCTATTTTCAATACAGAACAACTGTCATAAGGGAGAACTTTTTGTAGTTCAGAAATAATAGTGGTGAGGACATCTGGTAATGCTAAAGAGGAACTAATTGCTTGGGTGGCAGCCTGTAAAGTTTGGGCTTCTTGGCGTGCTTGATATTCGGTACTAAAAAGACGTGCGTTACGGATAGCTAGAGCGGTTTGGGCACTTATGGTCTCCAAGAGTTTAGTGTCACCTTCCGTAAAAGTATCACCACTTTTCCCTCGAACGATTAGGACTCCCAGAAAATTTTCTATCCAACAAATAGGTGTTCCCATCATCGGCGAGCGAGATGGTGTTGAACATACACCCTTTGATTGTTTTTCCCAGTTTGAGTAATCGGATATAGAGATTGTTTTACCACTTTCCCAAACAGCCCCCCCCATACCTTCTCCACGTTGGAGAGTATCCCCCTTGGGGATCATAGCATTTACTCCTATCGCCCACTCAAGTATTTTTTTCTCTTTATTATATAAGTAGATACCTCCGCCAATCCCGTCTACCAAACGAAGCATCTCTTTCATGATGGTAGCCAGTATTTTTTGACAATCTCGCTGGGAGGTGATTTCTATGCCTATTTTACTTAGAGCATCCAGTTGGGCTGTTCGTTTGGCTATTTCTGCTTCAGCTTCTTTGCGCTCTGTAATATCTCGAGAAATCATCCCCATCATAAAACCATTCTTTGTGGTGATGGGGTAAATGATGGACTGCATATTGCGAATACGCCCATCAGGTCGTTGAATGGGGCGTTCCTCCATTTTTCGGCTCAGAAGCAGTTCCTTATTCTCTAACAGCGTGCGTACACCAATCTCTATTCTTTTCGCCAATTCTGGGGATTTGCGCTCATCGGTTGCGAGCTGGTACTGAGATTCCCAAAGCAAAGTGCCCAGCATGGAATCACGTGAAAAACCGGTAATATCTACCATCCCTTGATTCCACTCAAGGATAATGCCAGATTGGGCGATGAGAGCGATTCCGTCTTGAGATTGCTCAACCAAGCTACGGAATTTTTCTTCACTTTCTTGTAATGCTTTTTCAGATGCTTTCCGAGCACTCATCTCGACAAAAGTACGTGATAAAGCCTGGCGTGTAGTCTTGTGAGAGAAATAAGTTAAAGCACCCGTTAATCCAAAAAGGGTGGTATAAGTGACCCACTGCGTGATGTTGACAACATAATCGGGCGTAGGCAAAATTCCTATGTTTTCAGCTATAATTAATCCCAGTACAGCCAAAGATGTGGCAATAGTGTTAAGTAGAATCCCGTTTTTTGAGAATACCAAGCCAGAAATAATAATAACAAGTAAAAAACCAACAGTAGCGGGTCCGCGAACTGTACCGAGGCTTGCCACAATTCCAACAAGAAAGATGATTCCCAAAGAAAGAAACACCCTCCCCACAAAAGCAATATTTCCCCTCAGGAGCAAAGAGCGTAGCGATAGAAAAGAAACGAACATCATGCCTTCAATGATGAATGTTACTTTTGGGATTCTCCCACCAAGAAAACTTCCGACCAAAATAAAGGCTATGACAAGTAGAGTAATAATAATAGATGTATTAAGTATCTCAGCTCGCCATGTTTTTTCTTCATCACCTTCAAATATAGGAGGGGCTAACCATTTCCTGAACTCTTTTCTCACAGCTTTTCCTTTCTGATAAGTTTTAGCTCATTAGCAGACATGCCTGTAAGGCAAGATTTATCTTGCTTTGTGCTCTTTTAAAAGACGAGCCAGCTTTTTGAATAAACCCCTTCCCATTTTCTATTTTACCCCTTATTAGACGGATTGATATAGAAAAAGTTCCACGCTTTATGGGGATTGGCGCGTCAAACGCGATTTTGGCTGGGGTGCTGACCTTCAAGCTGAGGTGCGGCGTGGGCATCGCGATGCTATATGCCGAGATAATGTTGATCGAAGGCACGCAAGTTGAAATCATGTATGCTGAGCCAGTCGCAGTGCGCGCGGCGCGGTTCTTCATCCAACAAAAAAGCGGACATTGTTGAGGAGTCCGCTTTTTATTTTC
>CAZAWS010000088.1:4462-6819 GCA_964488755.1 uncultured Anaerolineaceae bacterium
GCCAGTGTACTCGTGTCGCCAACTTCTTCGCCAAGAGCCTGAGCCTTCAACAAACGGCGCATGATTTTTCCGCTGCGTGTTTTGGGGAGACTATCAACAAAGGTAATTGATTCTGGTTTCGCAATCGGACCCAATTCTTTGCCAACGTGATTACGCAGGGTTGCCGCTAAATCATCGCTGCCGGTTAGCCCCGCATTCAGAATAACATAAGCGTGGATGGCGTTGCCTTTAATATCGTGCGGCAGCCCCACAACTGCCGCTTCTGCCGCGCTGGGGTGCGAAACAATGGCGCTCTCAACCTCTGCTGTGCCTAAACGGTAGCCACTTACCTTAAGAACGTCATCCATCCGTCCGATAATCCAGATGTAGCCATCTTTATCTTTACGGGCGGAGTCGCCAGTTTGGTACATATTCCCGAATTTTCCCCAGTATTGTTCTACATAGCGTTCGTCGTCACCGTAAATGGTGCGTAACATGCCGGGCCACGGGCGTTTGAGTACCAAAAATCCTTCTTCCCCAGCCGCTACGGGCTTTCCATCATCATCCACAACTTCGGCTTCATGCCCGAAGAAAGGTTTTGTGCCAGAGCCGGGTTTAAGTGGCGTGATGGGGAGAGGTGTAATCACAAATCCGCCTGTTTCGGTTTGCCACCAAGTATCCATAATCGGGCATTTTGATTTACCGATGACTTCGTAATACCATTTCCATGCTTCGGGGTTGATCGGTTCGCCAACACTGCCCAACAAACGGAGAGAAGATAAATCATACTTTTGTGCCCACGCGTCTCCGAAGCGCATCAAGCCACGGATCGCGGTCGGTGCGGTGTATAAAATGGTAATCCCGTATTTTTCCACCATCTTCCACCATCTATCTGGATATGGATAGGTTGGCGCACCTTCGTACATGAAAGATGTTGCGCCAGCAATCAGTGGCGAGTAGACGATATAACTGTGTCCCGTAATCCAGCCGGGGTCAGCGGCGCACCACCAGCGGTCATCTTCTTTTATATCAAAAACGGATTTCAAGGTGGTATGCGTATAAACCTGATAGCCACCGTGCGTATGCACAATTCCCTTGGGTCTACCCGTTGTGCCCGAAGTATAGAGAATAAAGAGCAAATCTTCAGCGTCCATTTGTTCGGTTTTGCATTTAGGGCTGGCAATGGGCAGTTCTAAAAGATCATGATACCAATAATCGCGCCCTTGCTCCATATAAACTTCGTTTTCTGTGCGTTTTACAACAATGCAATGTTCAATCGTTGCCTGTCGTGCCATCGCTTCATCTGAAATATCTTTGAGCTTGATGATATTGCCACGCAACCAAGCCCCATCTGCCGTAATCAGTACGCGGCTCTTTGCATCTTCAATGCGAGAGGCAAGAGCCTCCACGCTAAACCCGCCATAAACCACAGAGTGCGCCGCGCCAATTTTGGCACAAGCCAGCATCGCAAAAACTTGTTCGGGAATGCGGGGCATATAAATGGTCACAATATCGCCTTTTTGCACACCCATGCTCTTGAGGATATTCGCCATCTTGCTCACTTCACGGTTTAGCGCATGATAGGAGAATGTGCGCGTATCCCCCGGCTCACCTTCCCAAATTAACGCCAATTTATTACGATGCGAATCGGTTAAATGGCGGTCGATCGCGTTATGGACAATATTCGTTTTTCCGCCTACAAACCATTTATAAAAAGGCGCGTTGCTGTCGTCTAGCACCTTATCCCATTTTTTGTACCATTCCAACTCATTCGCTCGATCCGCCCAAAAACCTTCGGGGTTTTCAATAGATTGCTTATACCAGGCATCGTAATCTTGCACATTGGCATTCTTAACAACTTCTTCTGAAGGAAAATAAACTTCACCTTCATAATTTTCTTTATCAGACATACAAACCTCCTAAGGCATGAGTTGAAAAATATTCTTTTGTACGAAAAAACAGGGGACGCCAGAGCGTGGCTCTATTATGCGTTGCTCTATTATACAGGATAAATCCGATAAAGCAGGGAAAGTTTTGGGGGGATTTAGAGAGGGAATCAACTTTGGCGTGATACCGCTTCCCCAACATCTTCTATGCTTAGGCGTTTTCCCCTCCGCTTCGCGCGTAGATTTGGGCTTGGGTGCTGTTAATTAGCATTCTGCTGAGAGACGCACATCTGCCCGTTAAACGGCATCAAGACAAAGGTCAAGGGCGATGCGGTTTTGCGTAAAATCCCAAGTTAAATTAGTTTTTTCTAGTTTTGCCAAATTTATGGTTATTCTTCTTTTTAGGATAAATCCAACTCCGCACTTTGAGAAGGTGGAAGGTAAGCGTTCAGGGAGATCAAAATAGAACGCGGATTGTACGGATTGGACAGA
>CAZAWS010000089.1:0-6816 GCA_964488755.1 uncultured Anaerolineaceae bacterium
CGTCTAAATTTAGGCGGGGAGCTTTTTTTATGGATTAGGCGAATTAGGGTTCTAGGGGCTTCTATACTCAGCTCAGTTGTAAACTTTCATTTCGGTGCGATTGAATTGAGCGGGGCTAAAGCCACCTGCTCAGTACATGTAAGTCCTTTGGACTGAGTTCTAGCCCGATAGGGCTTCCATGAACTAAGCAGGGAATTTATTCCCGTGCGGTGCCTCAGATTATGTAGAATTTGTTAAGCAAAAAAGGACGAGCTTTTACGCTCGTCCTTTTGATATGCTAGAGTATTTCTTTTACTAGTCGAGACTACCCGTTGCAATAGCTTTCTTGACTTCGCCAATTGCCTGTGTAATTTGAATATCACGCGGGCAGGCAAGCGTGCAGTTGAAGATGGTGCGGCAACGATAAACGCCGAATTGGTCGTTGAGAATTTGGAGGCGTTCTGCTGCGCCGCGATCACGACTATCGAATATGAAGCGATGGGCGTTGACTATAGCAGAGGGACCGAGATATTCACCATTTGCCCAGAAAGAGGGGCAAGAGGATGTACACGCCCCGCAGAGGATGCACTTTGTCGTGTCATCAAAGCGTTCACGCTCTTCAACACTCTGGATGCGTTCTTGGGCAGGAGCCGGTTCATCGTTGATGAAGTAAGGCATCACCTTACGATAGCTTTCAAAGAAGGGATCCATATCTACGATCATATCTTTAAGAACGGGCATCCCTAAAATTGGCTCAACGGTGATTTTATTTGACGATAGGTCTTGGACGAGGGTTTTGCATGCCAAGCGGTTGGAGCCATTGATGCGCATCGCACAGGAACCACAAACACCGTGGGCACAAGAGCGGCGGAAAGAGAGCGTGCCGTCTTCGTAGCCTTTAACTTTTTCGAGCAGGTCAAGAACGCGATCTGTCTTTTCGACATCTAGCTTAAAGGTGTCATAATGCGGTTTCTTATCTTTTTCAGGGTTGTAGCGGAAGAGTTTTAAAGTTATTTTTTTCATCGTATCTCTCCTAATAGACCCGTTTCTTAGGATCAAATCTGGTGTAAATCACATCTTTATAGTCCAGTTTGACTCCTTCATCTTCGAGCCAAGCCAAGGTGTGTTTCATCCATTTTTCGTCATCACGCTCAGGAAAATCGTCGCGGGCATGTGCCCCACGGCTTTCTTTGCGGTTTAGCGCAGAGGCGGCAGTTACTTCTGCAACATCAAGCAAATTACTGAGTTCCCAAGCGTTTAAGATATCCATATTGAAGAGTTTGCCTTGGTCGTCAATTTTGATATTCTTGAAACGTCTCTTTAGCTCACGAATTTTGTCCAAAGCCTCTTGCATCCCTTCTTCTACGCGGAAGACGCCGACATGGTCGAACATAACTTCTTTCATCTCTTTGCCGATATCAGCAATACGTTCTTTTCCGTTAGCGTTTCGAATAGTTTCAAGTTGTGCATCAGCAAATTCGGTCGGATTTTCGGGTAGGGGGATGTACTCTGTGCTTTTGGCATATTCAGCCGCTTTAATACCAGAATGTTTGCCGAAAACCACGATGTCGAGAAGGGAGTTTGTGCCTAAACGATTGCCGCCGTGAACGGATACGCAAGCATTTTCCCCAGCAGCAAATAAGCCAGGCAATGGAGTGCGATCTTTGTCTATTACAACTTGCCCGAACTTATCAGTGGGAATCCCGCCCATGGCATAATGTGCAGTCGGCTGGACAGGCATAGGCTCGGAAACAGGATTGACGCCAAGATAAGTTTCACAAAAGTCAATGATATCTGGTAATTTTCCTAGGATTTCTTCGCCCGTGACCCTGTACGGGGTTCCGTCTGGACGCGTTCTCCCGTCAATTGCCGCGTATTTATTGACAGTCTCCGGCGTGACATCAAGGTAAATATATTTTTTACCGTCAATGCCGCGTCCATTTTTCATTTCTAGATACATAGCACGGCTAACAACATCACGCGAGGCTAATTCTTTGACGCGCGGTGCATAACCTTCGTGTGCCATAAAACGCTCGCCTTTGCCATTAATCAGCACGCCGCCTTCACCGCGAACTCCTTCGGTGATGAGGATGCCCATCTTGTAGATGCCAGTGGGGTGGAATTGATAGAATTCCATATCTTGAGCAGGAATGCCACGCCGTAGTGTGATAGCGAGACCATCGCCAGTATAAGCATAAGCGTTCGAGGTGATTTCCCAAACTCGTCCCCATCCGCCAGTAGCAAAGATAATCGATTTTGCTTGAAAGACGTGCATCTCACCCGTAGCGATTTCAAGAGCAACTACGCCTGCTACACCCTCCTCTGTTTTGATAATATCCATAACTTGGAATTCATCATAGAAGGTGACGTTATTTTTAATGCTCTGTTGGTAAAGTGTTTGTAAAATCATGTGACCGGTACGGTCAGCAGCGTAGCAAGCTCGCATAACGGGCATATTGGTATTCTTATTCATATGACCACCAAATGGACGTTGAGCAATTTTCCCTTCGGAGGTACGGCTAAAAGGCAGTCCCATGTGTTCTAATTCGTAAACAATCTCAGGGGCTTCTTTGCACATGAATTCAATAGCATCTTGGTCGCCAATATAATCTGCGCCTTTAACGGTATCGTAGGTATGCCATTCAGGGTGATCTTCCTCGTGGTTACCAAGTGCGGCACCGATACCACCTTGTGCGGCACCCGTATGAGAGCGTGCGGGATAAAGTTTAGAAATTACAGCCGTTGAAGCCGATTTCGATGCATACAGCCCTGCCATGAGACCTGCACCACCTGCTCCGACTACAACGACTTCAAATTGATGAGTTTTCATAGTATCACTCCTTTATGAAGCCAAAACAACATAGACGGCAACAAGCGTCATAAAAATCCATGCGAAGAAAATAAAGCCACGCCATAAGGTGCGCCATATTGTACTACCCATAAAATCTTCAACGACAATGCGTAGACCGTTCAAACCGTGCGTTACACCAAAAAAGACCATCGTAATTTGCGTGATTTGCCAAAATTGATTAATAAAATTATCAAGAAGAACTATATCACTGCTAAAAACATGGTTAGGGTTTTGGAAAAAAGTCCAGCGAATGAGCGTGCCAAGGTCTGTTTGGGTACGTGCTCCCATCACAAGTGCGGCAGTCAAACCTGTTAGCCCAACAACATACATGGCTAAGGCAGAGAGACGCATGAAGAGCCACATCACATAATCGAGGTTAAAACCCCGTTTTGCTACTTTTCGTGAAGTCATTTATCTCCTCCTAACCCATCATTACATCGTGAAGTACAGAAAAAATCACGAGCGAATAAAGAGCAATAATAATAAGCCACTCAAGCCAAATAGCCTCACGTTGGTACTCAAGAAGTGGTGTAGCAAGGTCTAAAACAACTACCCGCAAACCGTTCACCGCATGAAAGATAACAAGGAAGAAAAAAGCCAACTGAAAAATTTCATTTTCATAAATGGTATTAATAGCAATCCCTGCCTCACTGCCAAATTGTTGGGTGAGAAAACCAGCAATAATATGAAGCCCTACAAAAGTTACCATGGCTAAGCCACTGGTACGATGTAGAATCCACGCCCACATTGGACCGCCCCCCTTGTATTTTAGTCCCTTAAAGAAACCAACTTTCCGATTTAGAGCCATTTGCGCCTCCTGCAATGGGGTTTTTTTGTAGTAGTGCCTTTGCATCTGATTTTTTGGATACATAGCACTACGAGATGGACTATAATCACGAACTGCAACGCATCTTTAGAGATAGTATATCAAAGATACAAAGCAGTTAAGGTATTTGGATGGATATAAAACCGCCTCGCCCTTGTTTTGGGCTGGAGTGCCCTCCCCAAGCTGGGGATTTACCGTAAGGAGAAAAACATGTCCCCCCGCGCACTCATGTTGGTTGAGGGCAAACACGTTCAGGTTACGCGCGTTGCGGGCGGAGCGAGCATCCTGCCCTCCGCTTTCCTATACACCGCGGGCATATAATCCAAACAAAAAGAACCTTATCACTTTAACACATTTATTATCTCATTCTGCCATTGCCGCAGAAAGTGACGATATACACGGATATTTAGTTTCAGACTTCCTCTATATAAAGATAAAATCGCCCCTTATAATAATGTAGTCTAATTGCAGTATGTTTTTCTCTTAAATTTTCAAGGAGGCACACATGGCAAGCTCACACCGAATAAATCGGCGGGATTTTGTTAAAGTTGTTACGGCAACGCTCAGCGGTATTATGGGCGTGGCGATGGGTATACCGATAATCGGTTATTTGATTGATCCTGCTCTCAAAGTGCAATCTTCTGAAGCATGGATTCCCTTAGGACCATTGGAAAATTACCCTGTTAGTTCCTCACCGACATCATTTTCTTTCACCCGCTCAAATATTAACGGCTGGGAAAAAACAGTCAATAGTTATGGCGGTTTTATTATACGGCAATCAGAAGATGATTTACAGGCTCTTTCACATCGTTGTACGCATTTGAGCTGTAGTGTTAATTGGGTCGAGGAAAGACAGGAGTTTGTGTGCCCTTGTCACAATGCACAATTCGGTCTTGAGGGTGATGTACATGCTGGTCCTCCGCCAACCGAATTGGATCGTTTTGAAACTAAGGTAGAAGAGGGTACCCTTTTTGTTAAATTCCCAGCGTATAACAGAGAAGTTGAGGGGCTAATATGAAAAATATCTATGCTTGGCTGAACGAAAGACTGGGCTTTGACGATATATATAAGATGTTGCTTGATCGCCCTGAGCCACATGGCAATTGGTGGAACACGCTCGGTAGTGCCAGCTTATTTCTTTTTATTATGCAAGGAGTAACGGGCATCTTTTTGACAGTGTACTATGCCCCAACTCCTGACCACGCTTACGATAGTATTCAATATATTATGAACGGCGTAGCTTTTGGATGGCTGATTCGTGGTATGCACCATTGGGGCGCGTCTCTAATGGTTTTCGTTGTTTTCATTCACATGTTGCGCACCTTTTTCTCGGCATCTTATAAATATCCCCGTGAGTTGACTTGGATGGTTGGTAGCGTCCTTTTCTTGCTCACTTTGGGGATGGGTTTTACTGGCTATTTACTGCCCTTCAATCAACGTGCTTATTGGGCAACGGTGGTGGCCACAAATATCGGTGGCGTTGTACCGTGGGCGGGACCTTTCATCTTACGAGCCTTGCGGGGCGGAACCGATGTAAGTGCGCTTACGCTCTCTCGCTTTTTCTCTGCCCATATTTGGATGTTGCCTGCGGCTCTAGCTGGTCTAATCGGTCTTCACCTATATCTGATTATGCGTCACGGTGAATCAGCCTATCCAGATACGGATGATTAAGGAGTATACCGATGAATGACGAACTAAAGAAAAAAGTAAACGAAAAGTATAAAGCCGCTATCCAGAACGCCGAACGCTTTTGGCCCGATAGCATCTATAAAGATTTATTGGTTGCCTTTGCACTTTTCATTCTACTAATCGGTTTGGCAGCTTTTCTTGGCGTTCACCCTGAGCCTAAAGTTGACCCTACTGATGCAACCTATGTGCCCCGCCCTGAGTGGTACTTCCTTTTTCTCTTTGAATTCCTAAAATACTTCCCCGGTCAATTGGAGTGGGTTGGCGCAGCTGTTATTCCTGGCATCTTGGTTGGCTTGTTAATCTTTTTGCCCCTTTACGACAAAAACCCTCTTCGCCATAATTCTAAGAGAAAAGTTGCCCTTGGCATAATGAGTGTCATTGTTTCAGCAATAGTGATATTAACGCTGATGGCTTCAACAATAATGACGGACATGATGGCGATTATTTTATTTCTCTTGCTTGCTGGGTTACTTTTCTTTTCTCTTTATAAAAACCCCAAAAAAGAGATTGCCTGGAGAAAGCCAGCACTTTGGATGGTAAGTTTTGCTTTTCTTGCGCTTGTAGGCATAGCCTATCAACAAACTTTGGCAATGGCTGAGCCAACAGAAGAAGTACATATTGCCAGCAGTATCCCCGAGAAAATGAGTTTAGGGCAAGATTTATACTCTATTCAATGCGTAGAGTGTCATGGACCTGATGGCGAAGGCGGCATCGTTGCTGGTGTTGAGGGGCTTGATGGTACTTTCATTAAACCCATTAGCAGTAATGATGAGATGTACACCCGAAGTGACGATAGTCTCTATAACATTATCGCTTATGGACAACCTAGCTTAGGAATGACGCCCTTTGGCGGTGCCTACGGTGGAGAACTCTCTCCAAGCGAAATGGAATATATCGTAACCTTCATGCGCTACACTTGGGACGACCGTGCCGAAGTGCCAGAAGGCGCACCCTCATCCGCAATCCCCGCGTTGGCTGAGGGAGAAGTCCCTTCTTATGAAGTACATATCTCTGCGCTTACCAAACGTCAATGTCTTTCCTGTCATCGTGAAGGAAAAACAAATAACAACTATATAATGGATAGCTACGAGAATATGCTCAATGGTGGAGACAACGGTCCTAATGTTATAGCGGGTGATATGGATAGCAACTTGCTTAAAGGCATTCAAGGAATTGAATTTGATGGCGTAACTGGACTTGTCCATGCCATGCCTCCAACTGGTAAGCCTATTAAAGATGAATATATAGACATGTTCATCCGTTGGGTCGAAGCAGGGATGCCCGAAACAGCCGAAGATGCCTCAGCTTTAACTGAATAAGCACCTTTTAGATAAAACAAAAAAGCCACCCGCAAGCGGGTGGCTTTTTTTTTAGGCTAATGAAAAGTGCTAACTCGACAGTTGTGATTTCGCATTTCTAAAGCCACCAAAAACTGATTTTGAGCGAGAAAGCCTTTTGCAGAAGATAAAAC
>CAZAWS010000090.1:0-6797 GCA_964488755.1 uncultured Anaerolineaceae bacterium
TTTCAGAGAATTTATCCCGCACAAATGCAAAAATCACCATTGCGGGGAAAATGTGGTCAAGGGAAAGAAATTTGCTAAATTCATTTTTCAGCATATAGGGAAGAGGATGAGCCGAGACGCACGCGTTTTTGGCTTGGGTGCGTGCTAAAACCCAAGCATAAGTTTCAACGTAAACATCTCTGCGCTGTACACGTCTACGCCCGTATAATGTTGATAGAGGGCAACCAAGCCCAAATCACGCCCGTCGCGGTTATGGCGCATGAACGGTGAGGTTGTCAAATCCCACGCGAATCCCAACATCGTCAAATGTACCACTCGTCAGACCGATATATCCTTGTGAAAAACTGCTATCGGTGACACTGGCAATCACTTGATTATCTACTGCCAAAGTGAGTTCGCTTCCAATGCACGAGGCGGTGATGGTCATTGCATTTCTGTTTTTGAGTGCGTCTAGGCTATCCCAATTGTGGAGGGCGACAAATTCACCGCTGAGGTATTTATAAATGATGAAGTAGCCATCTTCGTCCACTTCGAGTTGGTAGTAATTTTCGTTATCTGTATAACGACACATAACGCCAAATCCGCCTGTGCCATTTGCCGATTGTAAAACTTGCACATCTACATTGATGATGGTGTCGGTGTAGGTATCGTTATCGTAATTGCCCCAAATTGAATAATCGGGCTGGTTGACTTCGATAAGATATTGCCCGTCTTGATAGCGTGTATATCCCGCGTCTGAACTATACTCGCTCCAACCACTTGATGGGTTTGAAAAATCGTCTTGATAGAGTAGTGTTCCACCAACTTGAACGGGGGCAGTTTCGACAACGGGTTGTGGAGCGGAAACAAAATTGATTTCCCCGCGCATTGCGGCTTCGATTAAGGGCAGGGCTAATTTGATGGGGCGAAGTGCGTTGATAAATCCGCCAGTGGGGATGCAACTATCGTTGTCATCCACAAAGCCATCGCGATTGGTATCAGCGAGAACGCGACAATCTACATATTGGTCGTCTCCACCATAACCAAGCTGAGTTGGCACACCGATGAGTTCTTCATTTTGATTAACGGCAAGTCCGCCACTGTTTCCACCTGAAATTGTTGCGGAGGTTTTGATAAAAGCACGCTGCCCTACACCACTTTCAGTGGTAAATCCGCCCACTTTGCCAGAAGTGAGGGTGATGGTTGCTCCCCCAATACTGGGATAACCTAAAATGGTGAGGTCGCCGCCTAATTTAAGTGCATCTGAATCGCCCAGAGGAACAGCGGGCAAATTAAGGGTTGCATAATCAACGGGATTTCCATCTAAACCAGTGGTGATACGGATCACGGCTAAATCTAGGGCTTCGTTAACTTGCATTACTTCGGCGCGGTAGCGCGGTGCGGCGGGATAGTCGGGGTCGGTGGTTAAGGCAACAATCAGCCCATTTACATCGTAAAACTTATCCGAAAGAACAACATGGGCGTTGGTTAAGATTAATCCATTTGGGGAAACTATAGATCCTGAGCCTGTCCAACCATCAACAATTTCTCCATTTATATCTACCAAGGCGATAATTTGAACGACCGATTCATATAAATTTTCAGGGTGGGTGGTTGCTAATTCACTTTGTACGGGGGCTAATACCGTGGGGACTTCTGCAACGGGCGCAGTTGTGCTTGTGTTTTCTGCCGGTGTATCATCGCCAAAGATGGCGGCAAGAACACCTACCCCGCCGAGGAGAAGTACACTTCCCCCACAAAATAAGACGAGTACGATAATTCCACAGGTAAGCCAATTATTCTTCTTCATTTGCATTCTCCAATGGTTCTTCTGCTTGCATTTGTACCCTATCAAATTCTTTTAAAAATTCTTCTGCGATTTCACTATTATAAATCACAAGGATATTCTCATCATTACGTTCTTCTGCGCTACGCGAAAAATTATAAGACCCCGTAATTACAATTCTTTCGTCAATAATAAAAACTTTGTGGTGCATTAATCCTTCTATGCCATCTTTGCGAATATCAAAACCTGCTTGCGCAAAGGCATCGTATTCACCACCCTGATTAGAGTTGATCTGAGATTCATCCATCACACCCGCCACAACGACGCCGTCTTCCGCGCGAGCTTGAATGGCTTCAGAGATAGGGTCGGATGTGAAGGAAAATGCCATGAAGAAGATGCTCTCCTCTGCATTATTGATTTGCTCAATAATTGCCTCTTCAACACCATCATCGGGAGAGAAGTAGGTTTCAATTAATGTACCATTGACATAGGTAGAGGGATTAGGCGTATCTGCAACAGTGTCTTTTCCGAAATGGTCATCTACAAACATTTCATCAAATTCTGTCTGATAATTTTCAATGAGTTTTTGAGAATAAAAACGCATTAAATTATTATTATCTTCGTATCCGCCGCCAACGGTAAAGTTCATTGAGCCTACCCAAAGTTCTGAGCGGTCTACGATAACGAATTTATCATGCATTAATCCCGAACGGCGGTCGCCAATAATGGGGATACCAGCTTCGAGCAATTTTTGTGGAACATCACGATCCATATTGCCACTTTCCATGACGATGCGCACATCCACGCCGCGATGATATGCATCTAATAATGCGTCTTGAATACTCCAGAGACTCATGCTATAAACGGCAAGGTCTACGCTCAGCCTGGCGTTATTTATCGCCTCAGCAAGCTCACGGTCGGCTCCGCCACGGTAGGAATGTGCGTCAGAATCTACGGGATCGGTGAAGTAGAGTTGGTACCAACCGCCATCTACACCGTATCCTATATCCAATGGGATTTCTTTTTGGGCAACATCGTTTTTAACAGCTGTTGGATGCGGTGGGGTTTCGGTGGGAAGCGGTTGGCAGGCAGATATTAAAATAAAAACGGAAAGGATGAGGGGGGCTATGCGCATTTTTTCTCCTGAAAATAAAGGTAATTATTCAGCCCCCATCCCCCCTCTAGCTCCCCCCGTTCTGGGGGGAGAACTTGTCCCTCCCCCATTTTTGGGGAGGCTAGGTGAGGGAGTGAACGATTAAAAATTAAGTATGCCAATTATAGCCGATTTGCTCAGGTTCAGAAAAATCTGGTATCCTTTCATGATGAAAATGGAAGGTGTGCGTTGCATCTGCCCTTAGATGCACTGCACATCGAAGCTAAAAGTATTTTTTTTATTTTTCCCCTAAACTGCAATGCACTTTCCATTTCATTCCAAGTACAATGCAGTTTATGAACACAAGGAACACACCATGAAACTCATTTCGTTTGATATAGAAATCTCAAAAGTTATTGATAATTTTTCAGGCAACCTATTTGAACATTCTCCGCTTGGAATCAGTTGTTCGGCTGTTGCGCATGATGAAGTTAAATTTTGGCAAGGCGTACCACAACTGACAAAAGAAGAGAATCAGCAAACGGTACGCGACTTAATGGCATACGCCAAAGAAGGCTATACCTTCGTCACGTGGAACGGATGCGGATTTGACTTTAGACTTTTAGCAGATGAGAGCGGTATGGTTGAAGAATGTGCCGAGTTAGCACTCAACCACGTTGATTTAATGCTCTTGGTGACATTTAAAAAAGGCTGGTTTTTAGGATTAGACAAAGCCCTTAAAGGTGCGGGAATTGGCAGCAAAGTTCATGAATTAGAGTTGAAAAATGGCGAAACACTTCACGATATGAACGGCGGGATGGCACCAAAACTCTGGGCAGAGGGAGAGCATGACGCGGTTTTAACCTATCTGCGCGGAGATGTGGAGCAGACTTTAGCCTTAGCAAAAAATATCCAGAAAACGCATAAAATCCGCTGGACAAGTGGGCGTGGGAAGCCGCAATCTGTTTCTGTGCCGCGTTTGATGACCGTGAAGGAATGTTTTGATATTCGCGAGCCAGATACTTCTTGGATGTCGAATGCGCCACAACGAGAAGATTTTGTACGGTGGATTCCTGATTGGAAGAAGAAGATTTAGTCACTTTTAACCGCCAAGAACGCCAAGTTTTCTTTTTTTAGCCAAAGGCTCACTATGCTCCCTTACATCATCTCAGGACTCACCCTTGGATTCGCCGCAGGCGCACAGCCGGGACCTTTCCAAACCTATCTCATCACCCAAACGCTGGCAAATGGCTGGCGCAAGACGCTCATCGCCGCCTTTGCCCCACTGGTTAGCGATGGACCTATCATCATTCTCGCGGTATTTGTGCTTAAGCAGATGCCCGAATCCCTGCAACAATTGCTCTATATCGCGGGTGGGATTTTTATTCTCTTTTTAGCCTATTCTTCTTTTCATCAATGGCGCAATTTTGATGAAAACACCTCCACCGAAGCAAAAGAGCAAAATATATGGAAAGCGGCTATGATGAACTTTCTCAGCCCAGGACCCTATATTTTTTGGAGTCTCGTGAGCGGTCCCATCTTTTTGCAGGGGTTGGCAGAAAGTCCCTCACTCGGCATCAGCTTTATGCTGGCATTCTACGGGACAATGATATCGCTCAATCTCACGCTCATCGTTGTTTTAGGGCAAGCAAGCCAAAAACACGTGCGCTTCCGCCGCGTCCTATTACTCATCGCCACGATCGCCTTATTTATTTTTGGCATTTATCAACTCTATCTCGGCATCGTGGTAAGATAACCAAATGACATGGAATAAACACACAACACACGCTCAAGATGGCGACCTGATTTTACTCGTTGGGCAACGCCATAAGCATTTTATTATCACGCTCAAAGCAGGCATGGATTTTCACACCCACCGCGGCATTTTGAGGCACGACGACCTCATTGGGTTGCCCTGGGGCACGCAAGTTTATAGCCACACAGACGCGCCTTTTTATCTTTTTTCGCCCTCGCTGGCAGATGTTTTACGAGATATGCCACGCAACACCCAAATTCTTTACCCCAAAGACATAGGATTTATCCTCGTCACAATGGGCATTGGGGCGGGATCGCGCGTCATCGAAGCGGGGACAGGCTCAGGCTCAATGACCACCGCTTTGGCGCACGCAGTAGGGGATGAGGGACACGTCTACAGCTATGAAATTCGCGAAAAGATGCAGCAACTTGCCCAAAAAAATTTGACCCGACTGGGACTAGAGACGCGCGTGGATTTCAACGTGAGTGATATTGGTGAAGGTTTTCCTGCCCTCAATGTGGACGCGTTATTCCTAGACGTACGCAACCCACACGATTATTTAGCACAAGTACGCACCGCATTAAAACCGGGCGGATATTTTGGGAGCCTTGTGCCAACATTTAACCAAGTAGAAGAACTCCTTTTAGCCTTAAATAGAAGCGAATTTGCCTTCATCGAAGTTTGTGAAATCATGTTGCGCTATTATAAGCCCCAATCTTCACGCCTACGCCCCACAGACAGGATGATAGCCCACACAGGCTTTTTGATTTTTGCGCGATCTGTAACGAGAACGGAGCAACCGGAGAGGGAAGAGGAAGAATAGAAAGTAAAAAGTTGAAGGCTGGATATAGTGCCTACGAAATGTGAGAAAAACTAGCTTTATTGGGTTTTGTGGTTATACATTTTTTAGGCAAAAAACTATCCGTTTTACCCTTGTAGTAACCGCTTCAGCGGTTATTTGAGTGCCAAGAAGGGACTAAAGTCCCTACTACAAGGCACTAAAACCACAAAACCCGTTAGAAGTAGAGATAAACTAAGAAACTGGAGAAAAATATGAATAAAAAATACCTATACCCCCTACTTACCATTCTGATTATATTTACCCTTTCTTGCAATTTCCTCACATCAGAAAAACCAGAAGACAACGCACCTTCTGCTGCGTCAGAAGACAACGCCTCCTCTGCTGAGCCAGAAATTATACCTACAGCAGAAGAAGTTGCTACAAAAAACCCTACAGAAAACTCTACCGAAAATCTCGCTTGCAATAATATCCTTTACCCGCTTCTCGAAGGGCAACAGATGGTCTACAAGAGCACCAGCCCCGAAGGCGACATAAAAACGGGCATGTCCGTTGCCACTGTAGAAGGGAATTTTGCCAGAGTAGATATGCTCAATATGGGCACAGGCATCACGACTCAATCTACCGTTGAGTGTGACGATGGCGTAATCAAACACTTCCCTGCTATTTCAATGGGCACCATTCTCGGCGATATGGTCGCAGGTGAAATGACAATGGAATATATCTCTGGTTTTATTGCCCCCTCCGAAGAGACTTTGGTCGCCAATAATTGGGATATGGCTTGGGAATCTGAATATGTGATGAACGGCGCAATCACGATGGAATATGAAGGCGAAACTGTGACGGTCACGATTGACGACTCCCCCGTTCTAATGAAATGGCAAACAGTTGGAACAGGGCAAAGCATCACCGTTGAGGCAGGGACCTATAATAATGTGATTGAAATAACAAGAGAAATGACAATGGACATCTCTCTCGATATGAGCGGGATGAAGCTAGACAGCACGCTTATCATACACTCAACTCATTTCTTTGAGCCTTATATCGGTATGCTAAAAATGCAAATAGATGAGGTTAGCGTCAAAATGCAGGGAATGACCTTCCCCATTGCCATGAATGAAACAATGGAGTTGATCGAATTTCGCCCCGCAGAATAGGGGAAAAGGATGAGAAGAAGACCTCGCCGCGCCTCGCCCGCATTACGCCGCGCAAATGCGTTATTAGAAGATGAAAATTACGCCGAAGCAGGAAAAGCCTTTGAAGAAATAGCGCAACACGCCAAAAGAAGACGCCATTCACGCACCCCCATCTATTATCTCCGTGCGGGACGCGCCTATATGCTTGCGGAAAATACTGAAAAGGGAATGCCCTTTCTCACCCGTGG
>CAZAWS010000091.1:0-6755 GCA_964488755.1 uncultured Anaerolineaceae bacterium
AAGATGGGTAAAGAGAGCGTTAATGCGCTAAAAAATGCCAGCCAGAAAGTAGGCTCAACAAAGGGCAAAGGAGTAGATTGGGCAAAAGATGGGGGTGTATACGATTGATATAGGTTCAATAAGCGCAAAATATAATCCCAAGCAAAAGATAAGGTGGGGGAACGGAAAATAATCCATGTGAGCAAAATGCTGGTTAATGTGTAAATGTGACGAATGGGTCTGAATGTCTTTTTTAATGCGCGTCCGAGAAAAAGATTTTCAAGTACCAAGAATACGCCGTGTAAAAATCCCCAAAAAATGAAAGTTTCTGTGATGCCGTGCCATAAGCCCGTCAGCAAAAAGACAATCATGATATTGAGTTGTCGCCCGAAGAATTTTATACGTTTTCGCTCAAGGGGGTAAAAGACGTAGTCGCGGAACCAAGTTGAAAGCGAGATATGCCATCTGCGCCAAAATTCGCCAATGCTTTGAGAGATATAGGGGAAGTTGAAATTTTCTCCCAAGCTGAAGCCCATCATTGTGCCTAAGCCAAGTGCCATATCGGTATAGCCCGAAAAATCGAAATAGATTTGTAGCGCATACGCGACAATTGCCAACCACGCGATATGCGGCAGTATAGATTCTGCGCCTAAGTCAAAAGCGGCGTTAACCAATTTTGCCAAAACATCGGCGATAAGCACTTTTTTTGCCAAGCCGCGTAAGAATCGCCGTATGCCCTTTGCAATATCTTCCTTATTTATTTCAGGTGCAGATAATGAGCTTGCTACTGTTTTATAGCGCGTAATAGGACCCACAAGTATTTTGGGGAAGAGCATGATATAAAGCGCAAGATTTAGCAAAGAAGATTCAGCATCTACGCGTTTTTTATAGACATCTACGAGATAGGAAATTGCTTGAAATGTGATATAGGAAAGTCCTAAAGGGAAACCAAGTTTGTTAAAAAGGTCAGTAACGCGTTGCGGCATCCCCACGGTGAGCATCCAATCAACGCCGTAAGTGCTGATGATTTTGAAAAAGGCTAAGAGTGCTAAGTTTCCCGCTATGCCTAACCAAAGAAGATGTTTTCTATATTTTTCTTTTTTTAAATTACGCGCAAAATAGAAATTCCATATAATAATCCCTATCATTATTGGAATATAAAGCGTTTGCCCCCATGAGAAAAATAAAAAACTCCCGATTATGCCAACTATGCGCCGAAGGTTTTTATCTGCCACATAGTAGATGACAAAGAAAAAAGGTATAAATAGAAAGAGGAATAGTGGAGAGTTGAAGATCATTATTTATCCACAGATTACGCAGATGCCGCTACGCTAGGAGCAGATTTTTTGTTCGGATAGCCCCAAACGAGGCGTTTGTAACCGAGGCTTGATGCGCCAAAATTGATTAATAAGGCACGCTGATATCCCGTTGCTTTTAGATAGTTGAAAACCTGCGCTTCTTCACGTGTACATAAACGAGAAAGGGCTTTGAATTCAACGATGATATTATGAGAAAACTCAAGAGTCGCCGCTTCTTGATAAACAGCTTCCAGAAAACCGTGCCCCAATCTTTTATGAACTTCCATCGCTGCGCCAATAATGGCATAAGTTTGTGGGTCACGCTTGTTAGGTGTTTTCATAGGTTTTTGAATATCCACAGATTACATAGATTGGACAGATTTTCTTTTTTGTCAAAGATAATCTTCTGACAGCACATAAGAGTTTTAGAAACTTGTTACTGTTACCCATGTTTTCCGAAGGAAAACATAAAAAAATCTGCCTAATCTGCTAAATCTGTGGATTATATTTCTAACGATGTTTTCCGCAGGAAAACATAAAAAAAATCTGTGCAATCTGCTAAATCTGTGGATGATTTCTCTACGCTAAATCCTCGTATCTTTTCCATGTCTGTGCCGAAAACTCTCTGGCTTTTGCGGCAATTTCTTCTTCATCTAAAGTCAGCAATTCACGGTCTTTCATCAGCATTTCGCCGCCAACGATGGTGGTTGTAATCATGCTTTCGTTGAAGCCAAAGAGAATATGCCACGGGAGATTGCCCGCATTCAAATCGGTGAAGGGGTGATAATCAACAAAAATCAAATCAGCAAACGCACCTACGCTGAGTTCTGCGAGCGGCGCATCGGGGAAGAAGATTTTTGCTAGTGCGGCGTTATTTTCAATCGCCAATTCTTTTACGGTGTAGCCGCCCATGCGGCGCGGGTCGCCATGCTCGGATTTGTGCAGCAGGTACGCCGCTTTCCACTCGTCCCACATTGTGTTTGAGAAACCATCGTTGCCCAAGCCAACCTTCACGCCCGCCCGCAGCATCGACTCAACCGGTGCAACGCCGACCCCATTATTCATATTCGAGCGCGGCTGGTGCGTCACCCACGTTCCCGTGTCAGCCAAAATCTGGATTTCGCGCGCATCTACATGAATGGCGTGTGCGGCGATGCTTTTCGGTCCGAGAATGCCATGTTTTTCAAGTCTGTCAATTACACGCAAGCCAGATTTTGCGAGGCTATCGTCTTGGTCAGCGAGACCTTCTGCGGCGTGGATGTGGAATCCGCTACCAGATGGAAGGGATTCTCTGCAAAATTCTAAAGTGGATTCGGATAAGGTCAAACTTGCGTGTAGTCCAAATGACCCTGCGAGACGCGCGTGACCCTCGGCTTGAGTGCGTTCAAAAAAGCGGACGTTTTCTCGAACACCTGCCCGCATAACGTCTTCGCCATCTCGGTCTGAAACTTCGTAGCAAAGTGATGCGCGTACCCCAGATTTATCGACCGCATCTGCAACGACATCGAGAGAGCCATCAATGAAGTTGGGGGAAGCGTGATGGTCGATGAGCGTGGTTGTGCCGTGCTTGATGGCGTCTACAAGGCAGACAAGAGCCGAGGAGCGAACATCGTCCACGTTAAGGGCTTTGTCTAATTTCCACCAAAGCTTGTCGAGGATTTGGGGAAAATCTTTGGGGGCTTCGCCGGGGATTCCCATCCCGCGGGAGAATGCGCCGTAGAAGTGGGTGTGTCCGCAGATATTGCCGGGCATGACATATTGTCCACGCGCGTCTACACGCGTCGCGTTTGGGTAACGCGCAGCAAGTTCTGGGTCAGGAGCGATGTCGGCTATTTTATCGCCTTTAATATAAATTGAATATCCGTGTAAAATCTGATTTTCTGATCCCCAAGTGATTAAATTCGCATTATGAATGAGCATGTGAGTCTCCTAGAAAAAAGGTTATGTTAAGAAAAAACAGACTACAAAAGTCTTAGAAACTTTTGTAGTCTGTTTTTTTATTTATGCCAATCCAAACTGGCGTGGTTCTGGCAATTTTATGCCGCTGGCGGCTATTTCGACCAAAGCGAGGAAGATGGCTTCTCTCATTTCGATATTTTTGCTGTACATGGCGTGATAAAGTGCGGTGATGATGCCTTCGTTAGGGGTGCGGACGAGATAGGCGAGGGCGGCGAGGCTTTTTGTGGTATCTTCGTCTTTGAGTGCAAGCAAGAGAAGTTCGGTGGCGGGTGAACCCGCAGGGATACCCATGCCTTGCTCACCTGCAAAAGCGATGAGCCACGGACTTTTCGATGGTGGTGGCAATTTGTGTGGGGCAAGTTGGATTTTGTTCTTGGATTTTTCGAGTGCGTCTGTGGCAATATCTCGTACTGCCCATTCTTTATCTTCAACTTGGATGTGTGCGAGTATTTCTTTTGCCCAGGGTTCTTCTATGCGTGCTAAGCCATAAATGGCTGAGCGGCGCACGAGAATATCGTCTATTTCTAGGGCTTCTTTGAGCATTCCCCAGCCTTCGGCGGGGTGATTGGCAAAGGCTTCTGCCGTAGCGCGGCGCAGGTTTTCTTCTCCCTGCATGAGGGCGGTTGCCAAGGTGTTTAGTGCTTCATCGGTACCGATGGCAGAAAGTGCTAGTGCGGCGGCACTAATTGAATAGGTGTTGTGAAGTCTTTGGATGGATTCGGTTAGCGGTTGAACGGCTTTTTTATCTCGCATTATTCCGCTACCCAAGGCGGCAAGTTGGATGGCATATACCGAGTCTGATTTTAGAAGTTGCCTAAAGAGCGCGGCTACGCTGGGGTCTTCGCTGCGAGCGAGGGCTGAAATAATTTGCCCGCGTAGCCCAAGGGGGCGGGTGTCGTCTTGGAGGATTTTAGCGAGTGCGGTGAGCACTTTGCCGCGCCATACGCTTTTACGCGGTGCGTCTTTGAGCCAGTTGCCCATGAGTATGATATTTCTTTCAAGGATTGGGTCGGGGGTACGTAAGAGCGTTTCAACCAGAGATGAGACATTTTCGCCTGTGCCATTGATAGCAAAATAGTGCATAGAGAGCTTTTTACCACTCCAGCGGGGTTGCTTTGTTAGGCGTTCGTCTATAGCGTAGTTGCTGAGGCTCTTGCCCGCGAGATAACCAGCAAAAACGGGATGTGCAAAGCGCATTCGATTATCGCTATGTTCAACAAGCAAGCCGCTCTCCGTTATGATTTCGAGTAATTCTCGTTTGCGGACTACTTTTTCTGTTTTCTCTTCTTCAGTCGCTATTTCTTCGTTTTCTGTATTTTCATCTTCTAACGAAGCGTCTTCTAAGGACGTATTTTCCACGCTTTCATCTTCTATTTCTTCAAATCCTATATCTTCAAATTCTTCCTCAACGGGTGTTTCTTCGAGAAGTTCAAAATCCTTGACCCACTCACGCGCTTCACGAGAGTCGAAGATAGGCGTAAGGGTCAGGCTGGCTTGCATCGCCAACATATCTAAGGCTTCGGTGGGGACATTTTCAGGAGAAAGACGGCGAATATGGGTGTCAATAGCATCTTGTGCACTTGCACCACGTCCATCGCCAGCATAAGCTCCCCAAGTTTTGAGCGTAAACTCAAGGGGACTGAGATTGGTCGAGTTAATGCTTAACCAAGAGTTTAGCAGGATAGAATCAACTTGTTCTGGTCCCGTTTGTGCCCAAGTCTCAAGTGCCACTGTGTTTTCCCAGAGATTGCCCCATTTGCTGAGAAATCTTTCTTGCTGAATAGTGTTCCATGTTCGCAGGGTGAGCGGGGTAAAGTTTAAGCGGGTGAGCTTATCCAAATACTCAAGCGAGCCGGTGAGAATAATGCGGGTTTTCGGATATTTTTTTAGCAGTTTTTCTATATAAGCAACTACTTTTTCAATTTCTTGCGGAGGAATTTCATCTAAGCCATCTAAAAGTAGGGATGTCTGTTTCCTACTAAAACTTGCATTAACAAATTCTGGTAATCGAGCAGGGTTGATAAGAGAAGTACTTTTAATAACAAATTCTGTGATGGGGCTAAGAATATCCTCTAGTTTTTCATCAGGAAGATTTAAATCAGCAACATGCAAAAGGAAGGGAATAGATTCTGCAAGCGCGCCTACGCGGGAATCGCCTTTTGCAATTAGGCTGGCTGCCTGCGCAAGAGCAACCGTTTTTCCTACACCAGGTTCTCCGATAATTACGAGATTTGAGCCTCCCAAAAGCACATCGGGTAAGCTAAGCGTTGCCGTATGATAAAAAGAAGCTAAAGTTGAATCTTGAGGAAGATAAGGAATGGTTAAATTAGTTTGATCTTGGCTAAAAAGCTCTTCCTCTCCCGCGTCCCTTTTTGTGGGAGGAGCAAGAAAGAGTGGCGGTATAAGAACTTCTTCAAGTGAGAAAAGCGGACTTGCTAAGTGCATCCCCTGTGCTTTTTTTAGCACAAGGTTTCGGTGGTTTGCCTCGATATTGCCCGAAGTGCGTAGTGCGCTTTCTTCGCGTTTTTTTTGCCATTTTTCGCGAAGCTCTTCGAGTGAAGGGCGCGCCCATTTCAGGAGAAGCCAAAAAGCAGAGGCAACTGCGGCACCAATCCAAAAAGAAAAAGCGTCAATAGAAAATTTTGAAGAATTCATTTTTATTTACCATAAAGAATTCGTTGACAAGAAGGACAATAAGCAATACCTATAGCCGAGCGTGCTTTTTGTTGCGTGGCAAGCGTTACCGTAGCACCGCAAGCAGAGCAACCCCCATCATTAACAAGAGCAACAGCAACACCACGTTTGTTTTTGCGTAATTTATTATAGAGTTCAAGGTGTTCATCTTCAAGAGCAGGCAATGCCACTGCCCGTTCCTTGAGAAAGCCTTCTTTTTCCTCATTCAAACCACTTTTTTCCCCCGCTAAACGGCTATTTTTCTGAATAAGTTGCGCTTTGAGTTTATCTAAAGCAGTTTGCGCGCTTTGAAGCGTTTCTTCCTCTTCATCGTGCGCCAACATTGCCTCAAGCTGGTCATCTTCCAACTTTGAAAGATAGCGTTTCAGGGCATTTGATTTATTTTGTAAATCTTGAACTTCTTTCGGTTTTTTCACATTCCCACTATAAAGCATCGATTCAGTTTGCTCAATCTTTAAACGCTGTTTCTTCACCGCGCCTTCAGTCTTACGCAGAGCCTTTTCACTTATACCGTGCGAGGCTTTGCAATCTTCAAAATGTGCCTCAACGCGCCTAAGCTCAGTATTATCACCCAGAATTTTTTGGATTTCATCCAAACGACGTTGCGCCTTATCAATTCGGCTATCAATTTCTTGCAAACGGAAGAGATGGAGTGTAGTAGACATAAAAAGATTATAAACGATTAAATCCCTTTCTGCCGTGATTTTTGGATTAAAAGCCGCAACGCGCGTGATTTAGGCTTGATACCGTTAAAAAAACAGAACGCGGACTTTGGCGACTTATTCAACCCCGCATAAATTCGCCAAATCCGCATTCTATCAACCT
>CAZAWS010000092.1:0-6700 GCA_964488755.1 uncultured Anaerolineaceae bacterium
TTTTTTGCAGGGCAACAGCGTGCGTTTTTTTTTCTAGCAGGGTTGTATTTCAAATAAAAAAGGGGACGCTTTTTGCTGAGATAGTTTTATCCTGTGGAAAAAATACTATCCAAACTCCGGTGCGGACTAAAGTCCTGCCTCAGGGCATGAAAGTCGGATAAATCCGACTCGAACCTAGCCTAACGGGCTTCCATGTATTGAGCAGGCGGCTTCGTAATTGGTCCCCCCCCTCCGCTCTAGCCGCTGTCTCCAGCGGCGGAAGCGATATTTTAGGGGGGGGGTGGCCAATCACTTTCAGTACGGTAGAAAAGATGGGAATTGTTGTGTTTTGCGTAAATATTCGTGAGACTTTTACTAAGGATATCAGGTAAAGCTGCCAAAGATGAGGGTTACTGGTTCTTTTTGGCGGTAATCTGATAAATGCAGGGGATTCTGCCCATTGGCATCGCGCAAGCTAAAATCAGGGGTGATATCGGCTACTTTCGGTGCTCGCGAATCGTACTTCTTTTGTCATCCCGTTGCTGTTTCGTGATCTTTTATCATCGTTATCCTTATAATTCACTGGTCATAATGAAGAGGGGTTTCATTTCAAAACTTTCATAATTGGGTCGATAGCGGTCGGTATTATAAAATTGCTTCACATCTACCAGCTTCTTTCTGCTCACAATAAGTTCAATCGGCACATTATCATAACGCCCGTTTTTCAAAACAACCAAACGACCGTGCAGCCCTTTTAAGATCAAATCCAACGCCAAATTGCCAAAAGCCATGGGGACGATTGAGTCGATGGCGTCTGGATCACCTGCACGCACCATATAACCTAATTTCTGGTTGACCGTGCTGATTTTTTTGCCCTGATTATATTTTGGCGATATTTTTGTTATCTCGGCAGAGATAAGATCGCCAATACCGCCCAATTTTGCATGACCGTAGGCATCGGTTGTTCTATCCTTAAAGACCATTTCGCCGCCTTTGAACATTGCGCCTTCTGAAACTATTGCGATGGCGTAGTTACTGGAGTTTTGTTGACGATCTTCAGAGAGAAGTTGTGTGAATTGTTCAATATCGAATTGATGCTCTGGGATGACACAGCGATTGGCGGCTCCACCCATTGTTGGGAGCAAAGCAGAAAAACCTGCATAGCGTCCGAAGACTTCTAAAATCAAAAAACGCTCATGCGAACCTGCAACAGTTCGGAGGCTATTTGTTAAGGCAATGGTGCGCGTAACGCAGGTGCTAAAGCCAATGCAGTAGTCTGTGCCGGGGACATCGTTGTCCATTGTCTTGGGGATTGCGACTACTTTTACCCCCTCTTGATATAAACGCACGCCATAGCTGAGTGTATCGTCTCCACCGATAGGGATGAGGTAATCAACATTAAGAAATTCTAAATTTTTAAGGACTTCTTTTGTAAGGTCATTTATCTCTTCTGAATACGCATCTTTTAGGTGTTCGGGAATATCTGTTTTTTTTATATGGCTTGGTTTTGTTCGTGATGTATGTAAAAAGGTGCCCCCAGTACGCCCTGCTCGGTTAACAATTTCATTTGTTAGTATTCTGTAATTATTGCTATTATCGGCTTTTTTATCTCGGATGGTTTCAACTAGCCCCGCCCAGCCACGACGAATGCCAATTACCTGATAGCCCTCACGTAAGGCTCGAATCGTGATTGCTCGAATAGCGGGGTTTAGCCCGGGTACGTCTCCCCCACCTGTCAAAATTGCAATTACACCTTTTTTAGTAGCCATAGATAAAACTCCTTATAATTTGTATTTGTGGTTCAGAAAATTTGTAATGATGATTTCTCTCTATTATACCCTTCCCCTTTTACTGCGTGTCCACCAGCCTTCACCCCAAAAAAGGAGGAGGGCAAACCAAATAATGCTAAATCCGATGGCTTGCGAATGTGTGAATTCTTCTTTATAGATCAGTACACCAATAAGGAACTGGATTGTTGGTGCTATATATTGCATTAACCCTATAGTAGAAAGGGGAATGCGGTGTGCGGCTTTGGCAAAAAGTAGTAGGGGAATAGAGGTCACTACCCCCGCGCCGATAAGATAGGCAGATGTTTTGAAATCACCTTGTAGAAATGCGCCTGTCCCGTTGGATGCAAGATAAAGTAGATAGCCCAAAGCGGGAATAAAAATAATGCCTGTTTCTAGCGTTAATCCATAAAGTGAGCCGAGCGTAGATTTTTTCTTAAATAACCCGTAAACGCCGAAGCTAAAGGCAAGAGTTAGGGCAATCCATGGGAGGCGACCATAAATGAAGGTAAGGTAGAGAACGCCGATCATTGCTAATCCCAGCGGAATCCATTGAAAAGGGCGTAATCTTTCGCCAAAGAAAATCATGCCAAGAAAGACACTGAAAAGCGGATTGATGAAGTATCCCAAGCTGCTTTCAACGATATATCCGTTATTGACCGCCCAAACATAGGCGAGCCAATTGATGCCGAGGAGCAGTGCGGCAACGCCATGTGCACGGAGTGTTTTTGGGGTTAGCTGTGCGCGAAAATTATTTTTCCTACGTGTAAGGAGAATGATGCTGAAGAGCATGATAAAAGACCACGAAATTCGATGGGCAATAACTTGCTCTGCTGAAATATGCTGTAGTTGTTTCCAGTAAAGGGGAAATAGCCCCCATAAAATATAGGTGCCAAGTGCGTAAAGGATGCCAGAGTTCATAGATAAATATCTCCATTGAGAAAGAGAGGCGGCGAGAGCTTCCTTCTTTTATTATTTAGCCTTTATTGGGAGTAAGGCTAGAAAAACCCGTTCCTTGATGGGAACGGGTTTCGAGTTTACTGATTCCTGATTTCCTGTTTCTTCGTTTAATTTATTCCCCCAAAGATTGACAAATCGATTCCCCTGCTTGAACGATGCCCATGATGTCTCTACTTCCGCTAAATTCGGCTTTGACTTCATCCATAACAAGCATGGCTTCTTCGCAATAATTTTCTTTGGGTCTGCTAAGCGCGGCGAGAACAGAGCCGTAGGTATAATAATAAACAACGGTGTTTGCTGAAAGGTCTAAGCCTTCTACTGCGGCGGGTTCATCATTGGGACCGCATCCACCGCGACCATCGCAAGATTCTTCGGCGGTACAGCCACGGATGGCGCATTTTAGGGCGGGAATTGATCCCTCGTAGTTACGAGATTTAAAAAAGACGATTCCCAATTGCCCATAAGTATCGGCATTGGCGGGGTCTATTTCGAGGGCTTTTTGTATATTTCGCGCGGCTATGAAGTATTCCCCTTCTTGGGAGTAGGTTTTGGCAATAGAGAGATAGGGAATAGGGTCTTCTATGCCTAATTGCTCGTTTAGGCGTGCGGCTTTGGCAAAATACTCTAATGATTTTTCGTAGAGTTGTGTGCGAGTTTCATCGTTTTGACTACCAAAGGCAAGACGACGGTAATTTGCCCCTGCTCGGAGATGCAAAAAGGTTAGGTTGGGGGAAATGGCTAAGGCTTTGTCGTATTCTTGAATTGCTTGGTTATATTGCCCGAATGATTCTAGCACATAGGCATAAACACGATGCACGTCCATTAGATTTTCGTCTATCTCTAAGGCTTGGAGAACGTATTGCTCGGCTTGATTCCATTTTTGCTCATCTACCAAGATTTCGGCATAATAGACGAGGGCGAGCGGGTTCTTATTGTCTAGCTGAATGGAGCGGACGGCTTCTTGCTCGGCTTCGAGGAGGTAATCGGCGGCTTGGTCTTCACCGAATAAGATGGCGTTCGCGTTCCAGTCTAGTACAAAAGCTCGGGTGGCGTGGGTGGCACTATCGTCTGGAGCCAGTTCCACTGCTTTGGCGGCAGAAGCAAGCCCCTCTTGGAGTCGGTCGCGTTGTTCGTCATCCGTTGTTAAAAGGGCAGAGGAGTAGGTTTGAATTCGGGCTAATTTTGCCCACACTTCCGCATTATTTGGGTCTACATTGGCGGCTTCTTGATAGGCGGTGATGGCGGCATCTAGCTTTCCGGCTTCAAATTGTGCATCCCCTTCAGACGCGTAAGATTGGGCAAAACGTGTTGGGGTTGGGGTGGGCGTAAAGGGGCGTTCTATATTGCCTTGCTCTACTTGCATGACTAACCAAATCCCCCCCATGATTAGAATTAGTAAAATAAAAATGCGATAGGGGTTGGTTGTGGGTTTACGAAAGAAAAGATCTCGTTGGCGTTTCATGCTTCTGGGGTAGGGGTTTCATCAACTGGCACTTCGTCTGCTTCTGCTTCGTCTGCTTCTGCTTCTTCGGTGGATGTTGATGGCGAATCAAGGTTCTCTTGGCAGAGATTAATGGCTTCTTGGGCGTTGTAGAGGGCTAATTCGTTGCTAGGAATGGTGCCAATTATTTGTTGGGCAATTTGGAGCGATTCGCCGCAACGCTTAAGACGTGCCAATACGAGTGCGTAAGTAAAATAGTATTCAGCAACACGAGTGCCATCGTTGAGATTTAATGCTTCTATGCTCAGGTCTTTGCCAAGTGTGCCGCCGTATACAGACAGGGATAATTCTTCGGCGGCTTCTGTCCATTGGTAGTTGTGGTAGTACATTATGCCTAAATTGCCGTGTGTGTTGGCTTTTGTGGCATCATCTTTAACCGCTTGCTCAGCATATTGCACAGCTTTGGCGTATTCGCCAATCGTAGCGTAGGTGCGTGAAATATAAAGGTCGGGCAGAGCATCGGCAGGATTAAGCGCATTCGCACGAGTGAATTCTTCGATGGCTTTATCGTAAACGCCTAGTGCACGATAGTTTCGCCCAAGAGAGAGGTGAAGATCGGGGATATTTTCGTTGAGATTAATTGCCGCCTCATACTCTCTAATGGCTTCTTCATAGTTGGCGGTGCCTTCTAGCACATAGGCTCGCGCGCGGTGGGCTTCCATTAAGTTAGGGGCAAGGCTAAGCGCAACACGAGATTCTTCTGCGGCAAGTTCTATTGCATCGATGGGACCTGTGCCACCATAATAAGAATCGGCGAGAATTTCTGCATAATAAGCATGAGCAAGGGCGTTATTTGGGTCAATTTCAAGTGCGCGTTTAATCGAGGATTCGGCAGGGAGATAGTCGCTTTGAAAATCAAGTGCCCAAGCACGCACAGCATGTGCGGTTGAGTTATTGGGATTAAGCAATAAGGCTTTCTCTGCGTTCTCTTGGGCTTCTTCGTATAAACCAATAAAAACCTGTGAGCGTGCCATAGCTATATAAGCTGAGGCATCGTTTGGGTCAGAACGAATGGCTTCTTTATACGCGTCAATTGCCTTAACCAATTTGCCTTGTTCAAAATAATTTTCTGCATCGGCAATAAAAGATTCAGGTGCGCGGGTGGGGGTTGGGGTGTCTATCCATGGCGGTTGAACTTTTGGAGCAACATAGCGATTGAAATAAGCAATAGAAAAAATTGCCATCACAAAAACAACTACCCAGAACCAATTAATCCGTCTTCGCCGTCGTGTCATTGACCATTTATTTTTTTTCAAATACATATTTGCATCTTACCATTAGGAGGGAAAGGGCGCAATGTTTGCAATCTTCCCATAGGATTATTTATATTTTAGAGCCTTTCGGACTGTTGTGGCGTGGTTTTTTTTGAAGTTTTAAATTTATCCACTGATTTCACCGATTTTACTGATTTTCTCTGCTTTTTTCTTGTTTTTTCGTGTGATTTCGCAGATAAAGTTTTGCGCTACCTTGAAATTCCAAAGAGCCACATTTCAAATTAGACGATATATGCTGTATACTTGTTCCTAAACTAACTTGATAGTTGTGAATTCGCATTTCTAACGCCATCAAAAACTGATTTTGAGCAAGAAAGCCTTTTGCAGAAGACAAAATATCATCTTTTTAACGTGAAATTAGCGAATTTAGCTAATAACGCGAAAAAAACTTTAAAGTATTCGTGCTTTTCGCGTTAGGAATTTGATGGTCTAAGAATGAAAAATCATAATCAAATTAAAAACACACTATCGAGTAAACTAAAAAAACTCACAATATACAAGGAGCAAAATAATGAGACTAATCATCTTTCTACTCGGTATACTCGCAGGGCTATATATAAAAAACAGCAATGTAGATGAATGGATGGCAAAAATCAAAAGCTATTTCAAAGGGCACAAACCCCAAGAGCCTCAAATCCCCCTTCTCCAAGAAAAAGAAGAAGCCAAGGCTGAGGTTGAAAACACAGAAGAAGTTTTCCCCGACCCACTAGAAAAAATCAAGGGCATTGGTCCCGTCATCAAAGGCAAATTGAACGAGCAAGGCATCTTCACCTTTGCCCAACTTGGCGCACTCACTCCCACAAAATTAGAAGAAATTGTCGGCGCAAGCATCAAACGCTTTGCAGACGAAGAAGAAATCATTCGCCAAGCGCAAGAACTTGCAAAATAAATAATGCACTTCGACATCTTCACCCTCCTCCCCGAAGTTTTTCCGCCCTACCTCAATAGCAGCATGATGAAGCGCGCCCAAGAAAAAGAATTGCTTAGCTTTGGCGTTCACAATATCCGAGATTGGACGCAAGACAAACACCATGTTACAGATGATAATCCCTACGGCGGTGGGGGCGGGATGATTATGAAACCCGAACCCATTTTTAATGCAGTGGAAGATGTGATCGGATCGCCGCCCGATTGCCCCATCATATTGCTGACTCCTCAAGGGCGCGTTTTTAATCAGGATGAAGCACAACGCCTCGCGC
>CAZAWS010000093.1:0-6676 GCA_964488755.1 uncultured Anaerolineaceae bacterium
ATCAAATTAACATCCCCTTTCTCTAACCTGAACAAATAATCTTTATCTGACAATATATAAACGTTTTCTACATCCACGTTATCTCGAAGAACAGCAAAAATATCATCCCAACTCTGTGCTTCTTCTATCGTTTCGTTAATTTTGATTATGGTAACATACTCATCAGGTTGCCACTCTAAACCATAATGCGTATTAATGACCTCGCGGCGAATAATTTGCGGTGTCCATTCGAGCAAAGCTTCATTTCCGATCACAAGAATCTGCGCATCAGGCGGGATTTCTTCACGCAATTTTTCAATTTCATCAATCTGGACCGCGCTAATTTTCCAATCATCATCGTTTATTTGCTCTTCAATCGTGAGGATAGTGTTAATTATCAGGCTAGAAATAAAAGCCAGAACGATGAAGGTAAATAAAGATAAGCGAAGATTTTTCTTTGATATTTGTGCCAATCCTTTCTCAAATAAAGGGAGCGCAAAATCTGCTAATGCTACGCCAACTAAAAGGGGAGAGACCAACGCCGTTATCCAAACACCTTCACGGGGGATCAATGCCAATGTAAAAAACAAAATTGGTATAAACCATTTTTCTTTGAAGAAATACCAAAGCAAGCCAATTAAAATCAATACATTCCAAATAAAAGCATAATCTCCACCCGCGTAATTGAACTCAAAGAAAGATTGTAAAAAACGAGCAATAAAAGAACTGCCTTCAACACTATTAAATTGCCCAGAAACGGGTAAAGAAAAAATCTTTACCCCATGATTAATAATAACGTTCCCCCAATAAGGTGCAGAAATAATAAAAGCAATTACTCCTACCATGATAAATTTTCTAAGCAATTTATATTGCCGATTAATCAATACTTTTCCTGCATAAAGAAGAGAAAATGTAACACCACCCAAAGCACTTCCCGGACTAGCGACTACAGATAAACCAAGGAGTAATCCTGCCCCAAAGACATCAAACGCCCTCTGCCTTTTCTCAAGACTAATCAAGAAAAAAGCATACCAAATTAACGCCAGTGTCCCAAAGGCTTCAGCCAATCCCGCTGCTTCTATTTGATTAGTAAATGCGGCAGGCATTAGCGCATAAGCAAATAAAGCCCCTATAATCACCTTCCTAGAATTTGTTATTTTGCGCAAAAGAAAATAATAAGAAAGTACCCCAAGAGAAGCCACTAAAGGTGGCAAGACGTTAACTGTCCAAAACCTATCGGGAGCGAAAACGTCAATAATAAACGCTTGAACATAAAATCCTAACGGTGGATAAGCAAAAGGAATTCCACCTTGTGAATAAAACGGAATATTTTTAGGAAGTCTATAGCCATTGGCTAAAATTTGCTGAGAGAATTCATAGAACAAGCCCCCCAAACGAAAAGGGACACCAGGGGGAATACGAAAAAGGTGCAACAAACGCACCCCAACACCAAGCGAGACTCCAGACAATACGATGATATTGTATAAGAAAGATTTTAATTGATCGTCATTTTGAGAAGACATAGATTCCTTGCCGAAACTTCAAGAGAAATGCGGTTATCCCAAGGGCTTCAGTTTTCGCGCTCATACATAAATATCTTGACAACTTTAATTCCCGCTGAAGGAACGGCAATTAAATAACCCATACATTTGAAGCATACTTCCTGAAAACTTTGTAAAACTTTTGTAAGCGTTCAGCCTACAGACTTTAGACTTTAGATGCGCTCAAAATAGCCAGATTTTGAAGTTTTTTTCATTTTTCTTCAAAAAAAGATGGTGAAAAAGAGCGAAAGAACGGTAAGACATTTCTAAAATGCTTTCCAAAAAGTCAAATTTAGATATTTTCTGCCGAATTCGTGAAAAAGCTGAGGTCTGATGTCTTATGGCTGAACGCTTACCCTAATCCATCTAATCCGCGGTCTGTTTTTGGCTTTTACTGAGTTTTCAGCATACTTCACTTCACTCAAATTTGACATCATTAATGGATAATTTATTTCTTCCTAAGTCCTTAGCGGAAACTAAAGGTTAATAGAGTGACATCTAGCCACGCATCCCCTTGAATAAAAAGATATTTAAGTTCCACGCAAAACTGCAAAGACGCTAAGAAAAACCTTAAAACTTTGCGTTTTAGCACCTTTGTAGGAGAGTATTACTAAAAACCCTGCAAAAATTCTCCCAATGCTGTCTTCAGCAGTCAGGGCGCACTTACGCAAGAGATTTATTATCCAGAACCGAGAGACTCCAGACTCCGTTTCTACTTTTCCATAAAGTCAACAAATCCGATTATAATCTAAAATATGGAAAAACAAATCTTTCACGGAGACTTAACGCCCATTGATTTAGCTCACACACTAAGTGCCGCCTTTAGCCGTAGCAATCTTTTTGCTAAAGTAGCCGGCTCTGGCGATAAAATGACCGTGCAAATATCATCTCGCCCACTTGCGCGTTCTGGCGGACATACTGCGCTCACCATTAACATTCAAAAGGTCACCGATGGCGTTTTGGTACAACTTGGCAAACAAAGCACACTAGGCATTATGGCAAGTTTGGGAGAAAGCGCATGGGAAACCTTCCGAAATCCTTTTAATTTACTGCATCGCCTTGATGATATAGCCCAAGATATTCAAAATTTACAATTGGATGATGATGTTTGGGAGGTAATCACAAAAGCGGCTCACGCCGCGGGGGCATCCCACGAAATTTCAGAAAAACTAAGACGGCTCACCTGCGAATACTGCGAAGCCGCCAATCCTGTTGGGGCATCAAATTGTATCGCCTGTGGCGCGCCGCTTGGGGAATCTCAGCCAAACACCTGTCTAAATTGCGGTTATGTAGTGACGAAGGGAGAAAAAATTTGCCCAAATTGCAACGCGCAGCTCTCCATTTAAAAAACCCTATTTTTGAATATATTGTCTTAAAATCTTAGCGTAATTCACCATAGGATGCTCCGCGACGCGCGTGTTTTTAACTTGAGTGCCGAAACCCCAGCATTTGTGCGGCAGAAAGGCGTAAAATGCCAATATCCATCAGAAGCCAAATAGAAAACTCAAATCATTAACATTTGTGCCTGTAGAACCGATTTTAATCAAATCGCCTAACACATCAAAAAAGGGATAGGCATTATGCTCTTCAAGATGCACATCCACATTCAACCCTAGTTTTTCCGCGCGTGCAAAAGTTTCGCCTGTTACCACCGCACCTGCCGCATCGGTTGGACCATCTTCGCCATCTGTGGCAAGGGTGATTAACATCAGATTCTCTGCGTCAGCTAATTCAGGCACTGCTGAGAGAGCAAGTTCTTGATTGCGCCCGCCCTGCCCCCTTGCATTATTGAGGGTAACGGTGGTTTCTCCGCCAAAGATGAAACAAAAGGGACGAGTAGCTTTTTCACTGCGAAGGCGTTGTGCCAATTCTTTTCCAACTTTGCACGCTTCTCCTTGAAGAGAAGTAGTGATAACTTGAGCGTTAAAGCCTTCCCGCTCGGCTTGAAATTTTGCGGCTTTCGCCGAGATGAGATTGCTTCCAATTATTACCGTATTTCCTTTTGCAAACATCTTATCGTCTACAAAACTATCTTCTTTTTCTAAAGTATCTACAATGGCACGCGGTACTTGAGTAAGTAAATTATATTTTTTTAGTATAGCCAGTGCATCTTTATTATTGGTGGGGTTAGGCACCGTAGGACCAGAAGCAATTGCCTCAAGAGGAGAATTAACAACATCTGAAAGAATCAAAGTGGCTACGCGAGCAGGAAAAGCTCTTTTAGCCAAACCACCCCCTTTGACACGATCTAAAGCACGCCGAAGGGTATTGATTTCGTCAATCCGCGCACCACTGCCTAACAGAAGCGAGGTCAACTTCTCTATATCACTTAAAGAAACTCCGTCTACAGGTGCGGTTATTAGAGAAGAGCCACCACCCGAGATGAGAAAAATGACCAAGTCTTTGCTTGTCGTTTTCTCTAAAAAAGCGAGTATCTCCATTCCCGCCTTGTGACTACGGTCATCTGGAATGGGATGAGAGGAAATGATATACTTTAATGGCTGTTTCGGCTTATCTCCCTGATAGACTCTTTTTGAAACGACAATTCCAGCGGTGAGATACTCTCCTAAAATAGTTGATGCCGCGTCCGCCATTGGGGTAGCGGCTTTGCCGACCGAGACAAGATAGACCGCATCCATCTCTTTTAGCGGGTACTCCTGCCCGTTAACGCGCAGCAAGTTCAGGTCACGCGTGAAGCGGCGCATAACGGAATCCGCTGGATCAACCGCTTTAAGTGCTGCGCGCAAAATCCGACTAATTGCCTCTGCTGAGGCACATTCCTGTAAACTTCTTGGTTTTAAAAATCCTTCACTTTTCATAGACAAATGATAGCATTGAAGAAGTTGTATTACAATAACGTGTCAAAATCTGCGCTTGCTTTAATAATAATCCAATTCTATAATAGGGGATGCGAAAAGGGCGAGTTTTTATGAAAATGAACGAATTTGAAAAACGCTTAGAGACACTCATTGAGGTGCATTTGCCTAATTATTTTCCTCTTGTCAAAAAGGAAAATAAAGTTGCACAGCAATTGGCAGCGGCGGTGCAAAACAATCTCACGGAAAAAAAAGAGGGGAAAGTTGCCCCCCACGCGTATACGCTCGTGGCGCACCCTGATTTAGTTGCTGAGTGGAAGGATGATTCTGAGCTAATTGAAAACTTTAAGCAAACATTAAAAGATAGTGCTGATGAGGCTGGGCTAAGTTTTACTGCACCGCTCTCTTTTTCACTTGCTACTGACCCAGAATTAAATAATGATGAAATCAAAATTCTTATCTCTCAAGAGATGAATGATATTGCGGATACAAAAGGCATGAATACACAAAAAAAAGAAGCTACTGAAAACATCCCTAACAACGCTTTTCTTATTATTCACGGGACTAAAGTTTTTCCTTTGCGGCAATCGGTGGTTGATATTGGGCGGCGTATGGAAAATACCCTTACGATTGATGATCCCCGTGTTTCTCGCAATCATGCTCAATTGAGAGCGGTAGATGGGCATTTTGTTATTTTTGATCTCAACTCTACGGGTGGAACTTATGTAAATAGTCAGCGTTCGCATCAATCTGTGCTTTATCCCGGTGATGTGATTTCACTGGCTGGTGTGCCATTAATTTACGGACAAGATAATCCCCCACATCGAGCAGACCTCCGAGAAACCAGCCCTTTTAATGATAGTTCAGCTTCAGCAAATCGTCAGACAGCTATACTGTCACCAACAGGAAGACTCGATAATAAGAAAGACTAATGAGTGCTCCATTTTTGCTGATTTTACGCTTCGGAATGACTCTCAGCCTATATGCTTTTATAGGTTGGGCGTTTTTGTTTTTATGGCGAAGTTTTAAACTTGAAAGCGAATTATTAGCCACGCGCAAAACGCCTCCATTATCCCTTTCTTATTTAAATCACAAGGGGCAGAAAAAAACAAAGCATTTTAGAAACCCTGAAATCACTTTAGGGCGCGACCCGCACAGTGATATTTATCTCGAAAACGAAACGGTTTCTGCCCACCATGCTCGTTTAGCCTATCATCACGGACAGTGGTGGCTAGATGATTTAGGCTCCACAAACGGCACAACGCTTAACGGCGATGATGTAGAAACGCCCACAATTATCATTAATAACGATGAAATCCATTGTGGGAAAGTGCCAATTAAGGTATATCTTGCCATGGCAGATTTATCGCCAACAACCCAAAAAGTTTAACTCTCTTTCACTGCACATATCGAGGAAAATCAAATGCCCGAAAAAATTTCACTTGCCATTATCGGCGGCTCAGGTTTATATACCATGAAGGGGCTTGAAGATACCGAAGAGCGCATCATCTCGACACCTTTTGGGGAACCCAGTGCGCCTATAGCCGTGGGAACTTTAGAAGGACAGCCTATCGCATTTTTGGCGCGGCACGGCGTTGGACATCATATCAACCCCAGTGAGATAAATTATCGTGCCAATATCTATGCCCTAAAATCTCTCGGCGTAGAAAAAATTGTTAGTGTAAATGCCTGTGGCTCTTTACGCGAAGATTATAGACCTGGTGAAATTGTCGTCCCCGACCAGCTTTTTGATATGACTAAAGACCGCAAAAGAACTTTTTTTGAAGACGGACTTGTCGCTCATATTGGCGTAGCAGACCCATTTTGCCCTGAGCTTTCTGCCAAAATACTCTCATCTGTTCAAAAAACAGGCGCAACGGTTCATAAGGGCGGAACTTTCATCACCATTGAGGGACCTCGTTTTTCAACACGCACCGAATCTAATACTTTTCGCGCTTGGGACATGTCTATTATTGGCATGACCACTGCCCCCGAAGCCTTTCTCGCACGAGAGGCAGAAATTTGCTACGGTGTTATGGCACACGTCACCGATTATGATGTTTGGCATATCAGCGAAGAGCCAGTAACGGTAGACATGGTCATTAAAATCATCCAAGAAAACACGCAAATAGCGCAAGAAGCCATTCGCAATTTAGCCCGCGCCTATACATCTCATCGAGATTGTGGATGTGAAAATGCGCTTGCGGATGCAATTATTACCCAACCGCGCGTTATTCTTTCTGAAACGCGAGAACGGCTAGATTTATTGGTGGGGAAATACTTGTAGGCGATTCCTAAATTTAAAGTAAGCGTTCAGCCATATTAAAATTATGCCTTAAT
>CAZAWS010000094.1:0-6629 GCA_964488755.1 uncultured Anaerolineaceae bacterium
AGCAGGCTCCACTTCACGCACCGGGGCGGGAACTGAATCGGGAAGAGATTCTGCGTGGGCTGAATCCAAAGTCCCCTGTGCAGAGAATCCAACTTGCAATCCTACAAAGAGTAGCACAAAGGCTATTCGTAAAATCGGACTTAGGCGTTTGACAAAAAGTGATGAATTCATAAGACTTGCTCCTTAAAACAAAAAACCAGCCCCTTAAACAAAGAAGGTCGGTTTCGCTCTTGCTCCCCGATGACTTAGTCACAAATAAGTGACAGCGACCGAATTCGGTCATCGAATCGTAGCATCCCATATAGCATTATAAAACATACTGAACACAGATACTTTTCAGCGTTGTTGCAGCTTCATTACAATTTTATATATTTTACAACAGAACTCATATTTTGGGAATGTTTATTTTCCTGAGTTCCCCTTTTTTCCTTTTTTCCCTTTGTCAACTTGACACATTCCCCCCCCTGTGTTAAATTTTATGGGTGTATAATTCGTGAAAGAAAGTTAGCTAAAAAATATTAAATTATTGAAGTCTGGAGGGTTCCTTTGTCTCAGTCACGTACAAAACAAATGGTTGACCGCCTGCGAGAAATGCAAGTATCTTCTCCTGATATTGAAGCATCGGCGATTGTCAGTGTGGATGGGTTGAGTATTGCTTCTGCATTACCGCAGGAAATTGAAGAAGATCGCGTGTCGGCGATGTCCGCAGCAATGCTTTCATTGGGCGAGCGTATCGCTAGCGAGTTGGGGCGTGGGGGCTTAGAACAAGTCCACATTAAAGGCGAGAATGGCTTTGTTGTCCTGATGTCAATTGGTGAGGAAGCAGTACTAACAGTTTTGGCAAGTCAGAAAGCCAAGCTAGGACTAATCTTCCTCGACATGCGACGTGCAGTCGAAGATTTAGAAAAATTGATATAACGGGAGACAGCATGAGTCCTCTTGAAAAAAGTGGTTTGTATTACCCAAATAAATTTGGCTTAATTGCCATTAGAGCTTTAGAAGATGTTATGGGCAGGAATGGTCTTAATGCTATCCTGAACCTAGCGGGCTTATCCCATTATATTGACGATTATCCCGCCGATGACTTGAAAAAAGAATTTGATTTTTTTGAATTTTCTGCATTGGGCACTGCGCTAGAAGATATGTATGGACCGCGTGGGGGACGTGGTTTAGCTCTTCGTGCAGGGAGGGCAACCTTCTCTGATGCACTTAAAGATTTCGGTGCATTGGCGGGTGTTGGTGATTTGGCATTCAAGGTGCTTCCTTTGCAAGCAAAGCTTCGCATTGGTCTCCCCGCAATGGCAAAAATATTCTCTCAAGTCAGCGACCAGCATAGCACTGTTGAAGAGAAAGATGCCGAATTTATTTACACTATTCATAAATGCCCCGTTTGTTGGGGGCGCACAGGTTCAGATAAACCCGTTTGCTTTTTTAGCACAGGTCTTCTTCAAGAGGGGCTTAAATGGATATCAGGCGGCAGTGAATTCCGTGTGAACGAATCGCGTTGCCATGCTATGGGTGATGAAGTTTGTGAATTTGTAATTCAAAAAGAACCCTTAGCTTCTTAAAATAAGGACTCACTGTGGTAGACAAAAAATTCAAAATCCTAATTGTTGAAGATGACCTCGATATAGCTGAGATGCTAAATGCTTATTTTGGTGTTCAAGGCTACGAGGTCTTCACTGTTAATTGGGGTGAAGATGGCGTTCGCTCTGCTATTGGTGAGCGACCGGATTTAGTTATTCTTGATATTCGACTTCCAGATATTGATGGTTATGAAGTTGCCCGCCGTTTACGAGAAGATCGGCGTACAAAAGAAATTCCTATTATTTTCCTAACTGAAAAACGAGATCGAGCTGATCGTTTGCGTGGCTTAGAATTGGGGGCAGATGATTATATAACCAAGCCCTTTGATGTTCAGGAACTTCGCTTGCGTGTTCGTAACTCGCTTGAGCGTGTGGGACAAGATTCTCTGACTAATCCTGTTAGCGGACTTCCAGAAGGCACATTGGTAGATGAACGCCTTGAAGAGTGCCTTCAAAAAAGCGATAGTGCCCTTCTTTTAGTTTCGTTAGAGAATCTTGAAGCGTTTCGAGACCTTTATGGCTTTGTTGCTTCTGACGATGTTTTACGAGCTGTCAGCTTGATGATTCATAACGCTATGCGAGAAATTGGTGATGCAAGTGATTTCTTGGGGCATGTGACCGTGTCAGAGTTTGTGCTTGTTGTTGCACCAGATACCATGCCTGCTTTACTAGATCGAGTCGTTAGTCGTCTGGAGCAATCTCTTGATTATTTCTATCCTATTCGCGATAGAGATGAAGCTGTTGGTTGGCCTAATCGCCTGGCTATAAAGACAGCTCAGATTTTGTCTTGTTCTAAAGAATCCAAAACCCCTGCTGAAATCAAAGAAGAACTTTCTCGCTTGAAGAAATAGAGAAGAAATTGTATATTACAATCATTATTCCCACCTATAATGAAGCGGAGAACCTGCCCAAATTGGTCTCCGCTTTATTTTCTTTAAATCTTGATTTGCACCTTTTAATTGTAGATGATAATAGCCCCGATGGGACGGGGGAGATTGCCGATGCTCTATCGGCTGATTATCCTGACAAAGTGGAAGTTTTGCATCGTGAAGGGAAGCTAGGTCTTCGAACTGCGTATTTGTCTGGTATCAAACTTGCGCTCGCAACTGATACAGATGCCGTTGCTCAAATGGATGCCGATTTTTCCCATGATCCCGCAAGATTGGTGGATATGGCAGAAATGCTAAAAAATAGAGATGTGGTTCTTGGCTCTCGCTATGTCCCTGGTGGACGTGTAGATGCGAATTGGCCCCGCTGGAGAAAAGCACTTTCAGCTTTTGGTAATTTTTATGCTCGTACCATTTTGGGTTTTAAATTACGCGATGTTACAACGGGCTATCGTCTTTGGCGTAGAGAAACGCTAGAAGGTATGCCCCTTAATCGTATTCAATCAAATGGATATGTTTTTCTTGTAGAAATGGCATATATGGCGTATAGCTTGGGCTATCGTTTTGGCGAAGTCCCGATTTATTTTGCCGACCGACAATGGGGAAAATCGAAAATGTCTTTCAAAATACAGTTTGAAGCCGCTTTCAGACTTTGGCAAGTGCGCTGGGGGTATCGTGATTTGCGGGCAAAAGGGTGTGCCGCTCGTGTGGAATAATTTCTTTCCTTTGCTCTAGCCGCCGTTCTCAGTGGCGATATTTTCGTGCCATTCTTTGCTTAAGTTCCCCCATTCATTCAAATTTAGTGTTTCAGCTCGTCTGCGCGAGTCAATATCTGCCTCCTCAAGGAGTTTTTCTATTTCAGTAGTTGGGCGGCGCAAGCCTCCTGCAAGGGCGTTGCGCAATGTTTTTCGCTTTTGACTAAAACCAGCTTTGGCAAGATGGAAAAAATCATCTAACAAGTGCGCTGGAATACGTGCGTCTTTATAGAGATCTATGCGGATGATGGCTGAATCTACTTTGGGGGGTGGGTAAAATGCGCTTGCTGGAATTTCTGCCGCGATCTCTGGCTTCCCGTAGACTTGAATGCTTAGCGCAAGCAAGCTCATTTTTTTGCCTTCTGGCGTACAGATGCGCTTGGCGACTTCCTTTTGAATAGTTAATACCATGCGTTTGGGGCGCGGTTTATTTTCTATTAGATGACGTAAAAGGGCAGAAGTAATATAGTAGGGGATATTGGCAACAACAAGATATTCAGGGGCGTTAATGATTTCAGAAGGCGTGATTTTGAGCATATCGCCTTCTATGATGGTTGCATTTGGGTAGCCAGCAAGGGAGGCGCGTAATGGCGGGATGATATTTTTATCTATTTCAACGGCGATAACTTTTTCAGCTTTTTCAGCGAGATGGCGCGTTAAACTGCCGAGACCAGGTCCGATTTCTAAGACCGTGTCTTTTTCGTTCACGTTAGCGATGGCTACAATTTCTTCAAGGATATTTGGGTCTTGAAGAAAATTTTGCCCCAACTTTTTCTTAGGACGCAGGCCGTATTTTTGTAGCAGCTTAGCGGTGTTGAGGGGGGGAGGTGTTGAAGAGGGCATAAGTGTTAGTCGCAGAAGGATTTAGGGGCAATATCATCACTTCCGGTGGATGGTGAAGATTCCTCCCCAAGCCAATAGCCACGTGAGAAGGCATCCACATAATCCCTTATAAGGGCAAAATTTGTTTCTAAAATAAAAGTGTGACCTAGAATTGGGTCGTCTATTCGTGTCCCGTTAAATATATCTTCTGACCAATTATAAAAGATAATATCAGAGCCTTCGAGTTTTGTTCCGAGGCAAGCGAGCTGGCTGATTTGCGCGGGGCTGAGATCGGTTTGGACTCTATCTTCAAAGGAGGCGAGAATTTCGGGGATATTATCAATGACCTTGGGGCTAAGTAGCCTATCGTAGAGGGCGCAAAGGACTTCATTTTGAGCCGTAGTGCGTTTGAATGTGCCTTCTGGACGAAGGCGTGCTAGTTGCAGGGCTTGTTTACCGTTTAGGCGATGTTTGCCAGAGTAAAAGATAAGGTCAGAACGGTTGGGTTGGTCTTTTGGGCGACCGTCAATCGTTTTTGGCAAATCAACAATAACGCCATCTACGGCATTGACTATTTTTACGAAGGTTTGCATGTTGACGGCAATATAATTATCGGGCTGTGCGCCAAAATTATGCGCCAGCGTGCGTGCCATTAGCCCAGGACCGAGATCTTCGCCATCATAGTAGCCAAAGCCTGTATTGCCATAGAGATAAGCCTGATTGATTTTTCCGTGTGTGATGCCATAGTGATCTGAGATACCAGGGATTTCAACGTAGAGATCGCGTGGAAATGACATGATGGTGACGCGGGGAGTGACAAAATCAACACGTACGAGCCGTATCACATCGCCTAGCCCATAATTATAGATGTCGCCACGTTGGTCAGAGCCGATGGCAAGAATGGTCATTGTAGGCGGTCCCCCGCAAAGTGTGATTTGCGTGGGGGCAACTGTGGGGGGCGGTGGCGTTCCTGTAGATGAGTATCCGGGAGCGTAGGTCGTATTTGCATCAGGAGTCCAGGTTGCAGGAAGTTCTGAATGGGGGGCGAAGGTGTTCTTGGGTAACGAGAGCGCAGGTCCTAATGGTTTTTGCCAAAGTTTATAGCCACTACTGAGAACGAGCACGCATAAAATAATGATGCCAATGCTCAAGATGGAAAGTAAAATTTTTTGGAAGGTGGACATTTTTTCAGACATAGGAAGATAGGAGGGAGTTAATTGTGAAAAAGTCTTGATCGTGCTCTTTAAGTAAGCGATGGCTTGGAGTTCGAAATCTCCCGATTTCAGGTTTTTAGCAAAAAGTCAAAGTCTGGAGACTTTGGACTCCCTTTTTACGAAAAAACTTATCACTTACTTTAGTGTCACAGCCAAAGTCTTTTGGCTGGTTTTAAATCTTAAAAAACTTGGCGTTCTTGGCGGTTCGATTAGATATCATTTCAAAAAATAGATTGTAACCCATTGATGCCAAACCTGATAATTGGCATCGCTATAACCAAGGTCAATCCAATCTTTGCCGGGAATACCGCCGCCAACATCTTCTACTGTCGCATAGCCATAACCCGGCACATAAACCGCTTGCCCCTGCGATTCATTATACCAACTTCTAATTACGCCAATCACGCCGTGCTCAATGGGTTTTCCACTGGCAGTATTTGGGTAGCATTTGTCTGTGCCCGAATTGCAGGGGGAGTATGATGTGGCGTAAACATTTAACGCTCGCCAGTATTCCAACTCTTCTCCATCCACCGTAATTGTGCGAATCACATATTTTGTCCCGTAGCCCACAATTTCTGTGCTTGGCTCGCGCACTTTTCGCTCAGCTTCAACTTCACGCGAGACCTCTACGCCATCTTCGTAGCGGATGCGGGTGTTGCTCACAATCAATCCCGTAATACCCGGCGTCAGAATTTTTTCTTCATCAATGGCAAGCTCATCTGATGCTATATATTCAGTTTCAAAGGGGATTTCTTTCTGCTCTGTTTCGATTTTTTCGACAACGCGGATAATGCGGATTTGCCCATCTTCTGGAATTGGTTCGGACGTGGATGGTTGGCTTGCGTCTAAACCAACAAGCGGGATGCCTGCCCCAATCAACGCCGCGCCAACTGTCCCAGCCGCGGTGCGGATGTGGAGAATCTGCCCGTCCACGCGGATGGCAAGCTGGCGCGATGGGGTGTAGGTGATGGTCAATTGGTCAGTTGCACGCGTCCCCACGGGCGGCTCGATCAAATCTGCGGCATAAAGTTCAAGTCCCAATTCGGCAAGGGCATCCCCCACCGTGGGCGCGGCGGTTTCAAATTCCACTTTTTCATAAGGCGTGATGAGCGTCATGCTCACTGCGTGCTGAATTTGCAGGGTGCAATTTTCACAAACCATGGGTTCTGTTGCGTCTACGATTTCTCCGTTGAGAAGAACGCGGTCGGCAGATTCGAGTGTAATGTCATTCTCCGTCAAAATCTCAGCGGGGACGCGTGAAGTGGCAGGCAAAGCGCGAACTTCTTCGCCATCTACAAAATAAATTATATCTAGGGGTGTTTGTGGCTGGCAGGCGGTGGTCTGACAAGCAGAAAAAAAAATAAG
>CAZAWS010000095.1:0-2243 GCA_964488755.1 uncultured Anaerolineaceae bacterium
TATATGTTTTTGTCATCTTTGCACATATAAAAAACAAAAAAGTTTTTAAAACCCGCGAAAATCTGTCTAATCCGTAAAATCCGCGTTCTGTTTTGAAACCCCTGAACGCTTACCTATGCGCTTCTTTTATGAAACTGTCATGTCGCTAATGATTTTATTCTCAGCCACACACGTTTCACGTTTTACGTTCCCAAACCTGATATAAACCCAAATCCCCCGTAGAACCATCTGAATAAAAACTATCTATAATCTTAAATCCGCTCATCTCGGCGAGATGGGCTAATTCGTCTTCGCTATAATGGTGGGCATAGCGGATGCCAAATCCGCCCCTGCGCCAGTCGAGGAGATAATCGCCTTCGTCAACGTCTTCTTCGGAGATGTCTACTAAATCCCAGCTTAGAATTCGTTTTTTCAATCGCTCAGAGTTAAGAAATTGCCAATTTGAAAAGATGAATTGCCCATCATTTGCGAGATATTGGTGAATGTTTTTCAAAATTTGCAATCGCGTTTTTTCTCCAGGAATATGATGGAGTACAGCAAAGGCGGTAATCAGTGACCAGTTTTCAGTAGTCAGTTGCCAATCGGCTGAGGTAATATCTAACTCTTGAAATCGGGTGGGGAAATGCTCAGGGACTAATCTCGCATCTGTGAGCAGCGGCAAGCTAAAGTCCACGCCGAGATAGCGGGCGGTGTGACCGGCATCCGCTAATTGCCGCGCAAACTCTCCGTTGCCGCATCCCAAGTCTAAGATGGCAACATCCCGCCCAATCCCATTTAAGATTTTTCGCACGCCGAATTGTATACGTCCACGCGTAGCAGAGAATTCTTTGCCAAATTTCTGATAAAATTGGCTATTGATTTCGATTAGTTTTTTGATAGTTTTTGTGTTCATATTTGTGTAGTCAGAATAATCCGTGTACAAATTTCTTCCTATTATATCCGAGAGTTGCTGTGTCTAAAAAAGAGCGTTGGTTAAAATCCCGTAAAATCACCCCTGAAAAAATGCGTTTAGCGCGCCTAGCCTTAACCGAGATTATAGCGGGGGAGGAGACTTTAGCCGCGATTAAACATCACCCCACCGCAACAGGGTATATCGGCAAAAATGTTTTGGTGGCGGCATATAACGCCATGGTAGACGCGGGCGAAATAGAGCCAAGCAATGCGCTTTTGGTAAAAATCCGCATGAAACCCGTGCGGACGCTTTCGGGGGTGACAACGGTGACGGTGCTAACAAAACACTATCACTGCCCCGGACAGTGCATTTTTTGCCCCGATGATGTGCGAATGCCCAAATCTTATTTGCCTGATGAGCCGGGCGCAATGCGGGGATTACATCATAAATTTGATCCTTATGAACAGGTGACTTCAAGAATGGAAGCCTTGCGCGCTGTGGGGCATCCGACCGATAAAATCGAGTTGCTCATCTTAGGCGGAACGTGGAGCGCGTATAAACGTGATTATCAGGAATGGTTTATAAAGCGGTGTTTTGATGCACTTAATGGAATCCACGAAGTCACGCCAAAAAACACGAAGAGAGAAGAAAAATACGCAATACGCAATACGCAATACGCTCTTGAAACAGATAGCTTGCCCAAAGCCCAAAAACTCAATGAAACTGCCCAACACCGCAACGTGGGCTTGGTCGTAGAAACCCGCCCCGATGAAATTACTGTAGATGAACTCAAATGGTTCCGTTATTTGGGCGTAACCAAGGTGCAAATGGGCGCGCAGAGTTTAGATGATGAGATTTTAGCCCTTAACAAACGCGGGCATACGCTAGAAGATTTATATAAAGCCATGGCATTGCTCCGCGCGGGTGGATTTAAAATTGTGCTTCACTGGATGCCAAACCTGCTCGGCGCGACTGTAGAATCTGATAAAAAAGATTTTTTACGTTTATGGGAGGGTATTGCGCCCGACGAGTTGAAAATATACCCTACTCAATTATTAGAAAATACCGAATTGCACGAAGCATGGAAGCGTGGGGAATATAAACCCTATACCATGCAAGAATTAATCGATTTGATTGCCGATGTCAAAAGGAGCGTGCCGCGCTATTGTCGCATCAATCGCGTGATTAGAGATATTCCTTCAACCAATGTGGTAGCAGGAAATAAACGTACCAGTTTACGCCAAGACGTGCATGACGAAATGAAAAAACGCGGCACAAGATGTGAATGTTTGCGTTGCCGTGAAGTACGCGGGCAAAAAGTAGAAATTGAAAAGTTAAAGCTAGATGATTT
>CAZAWS010000095.1:2343-3518 GCA_964488755.1 uncultured Anaerolineaceae bacterium
ATTCTCCCCCCCACGGGGGGAGATTAAAGAGGGGGGAAAAGGGGGAGAGCATTTCATTTCCTTTATCACCCCCGATGACAAAGTAGCCGGCTTTTTGCGTCTCTCGCTTCCCAGCAAAAACGCCCCCAATCTCGGCATAGAAGATTTAGAAAACGCAGCGATCATTCGCGAGGTACATGTTTATGGGCAATCGCTCAAAGTAGGGGCAGAGAAAGATGGCGCGGCGCAACACGCGGGTCTTGGTACGCGTTTGCTGACCATCGCCGAGCAAGTTGCACACACGCGCGGTTTCGGGCGCATCGCCGTCATCTCCGCAGTAGGCACGCGGGGATACTATCTCGAACGTGGCTTTAAGCGCGGTAAATCCTATCTAATCAAAGAGATTAAATAATCATGGCAGACATCTTTCTATTTATTGGGGCTGGGCTAATTACAGGCTTTCTAATTGGGATGACGGGCATGGGCGGGGGGGCGTTAATGACGCCTTTTTTGCTCACTGTAATGAAGTTTGATCCAATTTTAGCTGTGGGTACTGATTTAACCTTTGCGGCAATCACAAAAATTGTTGGTGGCATTGGGCATCATCACGAAAGCAAAATGTCGTTTAAACCTGTGCTGTGGATGGCAACAGGGAGCATCCCTGCATCTATACTTGGTTCACAATATGTTCTGCGCCATTCAGACAATCGCCAACTAGTCGAAGTCTTTCTCCCTAATTTATTAGGGTGGACTTTGATCGTGGTAAGTGCCGTCATTATTGCCCGTACACTTCGCCTTTTAGGACCCAAAAAAGAACGCGAAGTCCGTTACCCCTCTCCGTGGGCACTCATTATAATTGGTGCAATCGGCGGCGTTTTAGTAGGCATGACCTCCATTGGCGGCGGTACCGTCATCATGGCTTTATTATTGCTCTTTTTCTCTATGCCATTAAATTATATGGTCGGCTTAGATGTAATGCACGGTGCGCTACTCTCTATTATCAGCGCATTCAGTTATATCTTTGCGGGACAAGTAGATTGGAGAGCAGTAGGATTCCTACTTCTTGGCTCTTTACCCGGCGTTTGGCTGGGCGCAAAAACCGTACACAGAGTCAATCTATTAATCGTGCGCGGCATATTAGGATTACTCGTCTTGGGCGCAGGACTTCAACTATTGCTCGGCGGTGGTCACTAAAA
>CAZAWS010000095.1:3618-6573 GCA_964488755.1 uncultured Anaerolineaceae bacterium
GTGGTCACTAAAAGCGGTGGTCACTAAAAGCAGTGGTCACTAAAGCCGATTGCAGATAAACCCCGCGACGCGCGTGCTTTAGGCTTGCTTGCTCTTCCCCCAAACAAAAACCGAGTGTCTTAACTTTTACTTACCACTTAAACACTTGCAACTCTCGGAGCTATTATGTCACCAAAAATACTACTTGTTACAAACGGATGCACAGAAAGTTGGGCAACTATTCAATATGCCGCAGAAATGGCAAAAATAATGAAAACGCCCATCACCCTTCTTGGCATTGTAGAAAAATTTGATATGGAACACCCAGTCGAAGAAATTTTCAACCGCGCGGTCACTTTACTTCAAGAAAAAAAACTTGATTACAATCTGCAAATCGTAAATGGCGATACTGAAAATATCTTAGAAAAAATGGATTGGGATGATGAAACCTATCTCTTTGTAGGTCCCTTTGGACGTTCACAATTTCGCCAATGGTTTGTGGGGGATTCTTTTAGAAAAATACTAGAAAAAGTGCCTAGCCCCATATTTTATGTGCGCGAAGCCCGCCTACCCATAAAAAAGATACTCATGTGCTTTGGCGGACTAGATTATACGAGCAATGCCGAGAAAATTGGGCTAGAAATAGGCAGACGCGCAGGTGCCGAAGTGAAGTTTTTGCACGTTGTCCCCCCTATAGAATCAGAACAACTTCTAATCGCAGAAGCAGAAAAAAAACCTGAAAAGCTAATAGATAAAAAACCAGCCAAAACATTAGAAAAAGCCCAAGAACACGCCGATGATGAAGGCGTTGAATCCAAGATTGTTGTACGACAGGGAGATATCGTTCAACAAATCGTTGCCGAACTAGAAACACAAAAATATGATTTAGTCTGCATGGGTTCATCCTTTAGCCATCCCGACAAAATGCGCAGACACTATGCCCCCAATGTAACCGCCGAAGTCGCAGAGGCTGTTAATTGCCCAGTGCTAACGGCACGAGCTAAGGTCTCTGCATAAATCTAACAGTTCAATCTTCGCTACCTTACACGGTCGGTTTACCGCAGCACGGTCGCCATATCGAAAAAACCTTCTCATAAATTTAGCATTTCTGCAATTATTCTGCTCTGAGTGAAAATGCACCGCCTCTTGACTTCTTCCCCTCTCAACCGTAGAATAAAGGTCAGACAACTTAAGTGAAATCGGGGAGAGACTTGGGTTTAGACTTGCAACGCATCTAGGAGATGCAGTGCAAATCTAAACCTTAGCACCGAAGGGGCAAGTCTGGGCTGGCAAGTTCAGGCGAAACTCTCAGGTAAAAGGGACCCGATTTCTTCTTCAATCTCTGGAAAGTTTCAGGTTAATCTAGTAGTCGGGCAGTCGTGTAATCTGGTAGTCGATGAATTTTGAAATTCAAAGACCCTAGGATAAAACGCCTAATTGACCGCTTGATTAATCAGAACACCGACGGTGCAACTCCCTTAACGGGAGGAATCTCTCAGGTAAAAAAACACAGAGGCGCGCGAATATCTTCGTGCGCTTTTTATTTTAAACCATTCCCCCCTCTAACTCCCCCCAAAGTGGGGGGAGAATTCGTCCATCCCCCATTTTGGGGGAGGCTAGGTGGGGGAAGAATACAAAGGAGACTTTAAATATGAATATTCCCACCAATCTGAAATACACCAAATCAGACGAATGGCTTGATCCCGAAACTGGAAAAATGGGATTGACCGACTACGCCCAAAACCAACTCTCTGACATCGTTTTTTTCGAAGCATTGGCAGACGTAGATGACGACATCGAAGTCGGAGACGGAATCTCGGAAGTAGAATCGGTTAAGGCTTCTGCCGAAGTTTACGCCTCTGCTAGTGGCACCGTGACCGCCACCAACGAAGACCTCGGAGATGCCCCCGAAGTCATCAACTCTGATCCTTACGGCGCAGGCTGGCTTATCCAAGTTAATATCAATGAAGAAAGCGATGAGTTGATGGACGCGGCGGCTTACGAAAAATACTGCGAAAACCGAGATTAGCTTAAACACAAAGAACAGGAAGGTTCACTAAGGGAAAAGCAAATACTTTATAAACTAAACGATAGCGGCGGTTGAGTAGAATGACAGTACCATCGTCATTCGTATCGAAACCAAAACGGGTTATCAAAAGAACATTCATCTTGTAAATCCGCTCTGGTTTCGATACGGCGAAATGCATCACCTACTCAACCACCGCTATCCAAATAATAAAGTTTTTCCCTTTATGCCTTCTTCGTGCTCTTCGTGTTTAAAAAGGCGAAAAATGACCTACATCCCCCACTCCCCCAAAGAACGGGAGGAGATGCTCAAAGTAGTTGGCGTAGAAAAGATGGAAGACCTCTTCGATGCCATCCCCGAAAAGCATCGCTACCCCGAACTAAACCTGCCAGACGCTCTCACAGAAATGGAAGCAGTGGTAGAGTTGAATGAAATTGCCGCAGCGAATGAAACCACAAAGGATTTGGTCTCATTTCTCGGTGCAGGCGTTTATAATCATTATATCCCTGCCGCGATTGACCATATTTTGACACGCGGCGAATTTTATACCGCCTATACACCTTACCAGCCCGAAATCTCTCAAGGCACCTTGCAGGCGATTTTTGAATATCAATCCATGATTGCCCATCTAACGGGCATGGATGTGGCGAACGCATCCCATTATGACGGCGCAACAGCTGTTGCAGAAGCTGTCAATATGGCATTAGCAAAATTCCGTGGCAAACGCAAAAAAATCATTATGTCTGCTGGCGTGCATCCCCAATATCGAGAGACCGCCAGCACGTATACGCAGTTCGCCGAAATCGAGTTTGTCGGAGCGAACGGGTCTACCACTCCAGACCTAAGCCAAAAACACGCGCGTCCCGAAGATCTCATCCCCCTAATTGATAAAAAAACCGCGCTGGTTGTCGTCCAATATCCCGATTTTTACGGTCGCATTTTCGACTTTA
>CAZAWS010000096.1:0-6518 GCA_964488755.1 uncultured Anaerolineaceae bacterium
TGCGTAATCCGAACCGCAACGTATCTTTAAAGATGCAGTGCAGTTTTACCGCCATGATTTTGAGCATTTTTTTTTATAATACTACCATCCCTTCATGATTGAAAAAAGGATGTTTTTAAAGATAGGTGCAAAGGTGCGAAAGAGGGAGGGCGCAATGTCAAATATCACACCCAAGCTGATTGAGGGCAAGCAAGTTGAAAACGCGTGCGTTTCGTTTTATTCTTCCAGCAGACAGCCAGAGCCGGGATTATAGTAAAGTTCGGCAAGCGGAAGAGAATCCAATAATTCCAGATTTAATTCGTCCAGAGGAAAATATTTGATATAGGCACCGCGGGTGAGGGTTGTATCGTCTAACAAAACGAATTTAGATTTTAAAGGGTTGGTGAGGTTTTCAGGGGAAATAATAGATGGTGTGCCGAATCCCGTAGGAATCATGGTGATATAAGTGTGGTATAGATTGGTGGGGATGAGTATGGTATTGCACCAAGCATTTTCGTTTTCTTCATCAAAAATAAGATGTTTTTCGAGAATGGCACGGGTTTCTATGAATTCTTGCGAGTTAGGCTGAAAATTGGCGGAGATACTTTGATAGTTTTTCAAAAAGGGTGCGCTACCAAGAAGTCCCACAATTAGCATGGCATAAACGGGGATATATTTTTTCCGTGAAATAAGCAGAAGTGCGGTGATGAGAATATGCGGAATAAAAATGCGATGGTAGCCATTGACGAGATAGAAAAATAAGCTCATGCCGAGGGGCGTGAGAAGATTGTAGAGATTGAAGAGGGGGAGTGATGTAAATAGATGGGAGATTGTTTCGGAGATAGAGCTACCTTGCGATGACATTTTTTTCTTAAACTCGGCAAATAAATAATAGAAATTCCACCCCGTGAGAGTGAGAAGTTGGAGGGTAACTACCAAATCCATTTGGTTTTTTTCTTTGGTGAGAAGAGGGGTGAGTTGCTTGCTTAGATGCTCAAGAAAAACATGTTTCCCTTCTGTGAGCGAACGCCGCAGTAGTTCAAAGATGATATTGCCCGCGGGGGGGAGCAAATAGCTAGAAACGCGCATCACGGCGTAGCTTAAAATTGCGCTAAACAAAAGTGCGAGGACGGTTTTTTTGAATATATTTCCTTGTAAAAGCATAAAAAAGAAAGGGAAGAAAAGAATTGCCCATGAAAGTCGGATAAGGGACGCGAAAATTATAAAGGCAATAAAGAGTAGGTTTTGTGCCGTGTTTTGCTTTTTTTTCTTTGTATATAAATGCCAAAAGATGCTCGCCAGTAAAATCGAGATTGCCTGATTGAGTGATTCGTGCATACTGCTTGGTAAATATAAAAGGAGGGGGAAGAGCAATACCACTAACGCGCCTACGTGTAAAATTTGCCCGTTTTCTAGCTTCGCAACGCGTATAAAAATAATGAGTGCAATTGCAATCAGTGCCATGTTGATATAAATGGGTAAGGCATCACGCCAACCAATAATTTGCCCGATGCCCCCGTAAATCATTTGGTAAAAGGGACCGTTTTCAGCATAGTGGTTAAACTCAGCCGGCGCAACGGATTCGTCAAATCCGTTATAGCCTACGTTGAAGCCGTATTCGCTAAAAGAACGCGCCCAATGCCAGTATCCGTCTTGGTCGTGCCCAATACGGGGGCGGAAATTAGTGATATTTGCCTGAAAAATGCCACTGATAATAATTATGGTGAGAAATGTCGGTAGTAGGGCGACAAGAATAGTGAGAAGCCAACTGTGTTTTTTCATGGGGTGATTATAACCAAAAAGTTCTTAGGTGTGGGTCAAAAAAGCCCCCGTTCCCTTAAAGGGAATGAGGTCTTTTTATTTTTTTCTAGTTCTAACAGACTTCACTTGTGACATTCATGGGGGCATCACCAGAACCCACACCAACGAACATAGTATCGAAAAAATAGCGAAAAAATGATACCTAATTTTAGAGGATGAACGCAGGTTTTTATGCCACAGAATCAAACGATATGGGGCATAATATATGGAGGGTAATTATCATGCTTGGAAAATGCGAGGGGATGCTCGCACCGCACGTGACCTCAACTTGATTGCCCTCAAAAGGCATCGATGCGGCGTTTAGCAGAATCGCATTCACGCCTCGCTATCGTTTGGGTGTTGCACGCAAGCCCAAAACGCGCGTGTTTTGTTCTGATTCTATCAAATCCCGTTCGTATAGTTTCTCAATTCCCCTTATAATAGGACTTTGTGAAAGTAGGCACACTGTACTTTCACAAAACCTTCATCTTTTCTTCACGAGTTTATGGGAAACTGCGAGGGTGCAATTTAGTAAATTATCATAGAGGTGATTCGCACCTCTGCCAATGGAGGCATAGAAAAATGAAAAAAACCTTGATTATTATTGCCGTAGTAATTGCTGTTGCGGCGGGCGCATTTTTTGTGATAAAAAATAATGCAAAAAAAGATGCGGGCAGCGAATTTCAAACAGAAGAAGTAGAAAGCGGCAATTTGACAGCAACTGTGGGGGCAACAGGCACCGTGCGTTCTAACCAAAGTGCTTTGCTAAGTTGGCAAACTGGTGGCACTGTAGAGCATGTTGAAGTTAATGTCAGTGATAGAGTTAGCAAAGACGTTGTTCTCGCTTCGCTAGAAAATACCTCCCTTGCGCAAAATATCATCTTAGCAGAAGCCGATTTGGTAAATGCAGAAAAAGCATTAGATGATTTGCTTCAATCAGGCACAACTGCGGCGCAAGCGCGAGTGACTTTGCGTGAAGCGGATGAAGCACTTGAAAAGGCGCAAAACTATCGAGATTCATTGGATGATCCTTATGAATATGACATTATAGTTTATGAGGATACAAGATGGGGAAGAATCCCTCGGGTTAAAACCGTCAAAGTAGACACGGCGGATGATGAAACCATCGAAATATCTGAGCAAGACCTTGCTTTAAAGCAGGCTCAATATGATGATGCGTTTCGTGCTTTGGAACGCGTTGCCGAAGGTCCCAATGAATCCGATATTGCTGCCGCACAAGCGCGTGTCGATGCGGCGCAAGCAACGCTAGATATGGCGCACATAACTGCACCCTTTGAGGGCACAATTACGCAAATTGAAATAATGCCAGGGGATCAAGTTAGTGCAGGAACACCCGCTTTTCGCATTGATGATTTTAGCAAACTTCTTGTAGACGTTGAACTTTCTGAAATTGACATTAACAGCGTTGAACTTGGTCAAACGGTTTCTCTTTCTTTTGATGCTGTTTTGGAAAAAGACTATAGTGGAAAAGTGATCGAAGTAGGGCAAATAGGCAATGAGGTGCAAGGTGTTATAAACTTTCCCATTACTGTAGAATTGCTAGATGCCGATGACCTTGTGCGCCCCGGCATGACCGCCGCGGTAAATATCGTTGTTAAAGAAATAGAAGATGTAATCCTTATCCCAAATAAAGCCGTTCGCTTAGTGGATGGCGATAGGGTGGTTTATTTGCTCAAAGACAATCTCCCCGAAATGGTTGTCGTTCGCTTGGGTGCTTCAGCAGATGGTATGAGCGTGCTTGTTTCTGATAATGTTGAAGTAGGTTCCTTAATTATCCTTAACCCCCCAAGTGAGCCAATGATGGAAAATGGTCCTCCCGGTGGGCATCGTCTTGGAGGAAATTAGATGGCGGACTCTGTTATTATTGCGCGAGATTTGAAAAAAGTATATAAAATGGGCGAAATGGAAGTGCACGCTTTGCGAGGCGTTTCTTTAGAGATTGAACGCGGCGAAGTGGTTGCCATTATGGGCGCATCTGGCTCGGGTAAATCAACTTTGATGAATACGCTCGGGTGTCTAGATCTGCCCACCAGTGGCGAATATATTTTAGATGGTGAAGTGGTTGCCGATTTAAATGATGACCAATTAGCCGATATTCGAAACCGCAAAGTGGGCTTTGTTTTTCAGAGTTTCAATTTGCTTCCTCGCTCATCGGCTCTATCGAATGTTGAGCTTCCCTTGCGTTATTCCAGCATGACTGACGGGCGCAAAGAAAAGGCGCGTCAAGCTCTCGAAGCAGTGGGACTTGGCGACCGTATAGATCATCGCCCCACCGAACTCTCTGGTGGACAGCAACAGCGTGTAGCCATTGCTCGTGCGCTCGTTAACGACCCCTCCATTGTGATGGCAGACGAGCCAACGGGCAACCTCGATTCAAAAGTTGGGCAAGAGATTATGGACTTACTCCTCAACCTGAATAAAGAAAATGGCACAACCCTCATTATCATCACGCACGACCCCAAAATTGCAGACCAAGCAGAACGCATTATACGTTTGCACGATGGGCAAGTTCTAGAGGAGGCAACAGAATGAATGTTTGGCGACCTGTTATTGAAGCACTTGAAAGTTTAAATGGCAATAAAGTACGTTCTAGTTTAACTATTTTAGGCATCGTGATTGGCGTTGCGGCGGTAATTGCCATGTTGGCTCTTGGCGCAGGCGCACAAGATACCATTCTTGGCTCGTTGAGCGGCATCGGCACAAATTTGCTCTTCGTCTTTCGCGGTGGAGAAGATGACTCAATCCGCAACCCAGAACCGCTCACTATTAATGATGCAGAAGCCCTCTCCGACACATTTTCTGCGCCTTCCATTGAAGCGGTAGCCCCTGTTTTACAGGGGAATGCCGAAGTTTCTTATAGCGGAGAAGCAAGCACAGTTACCCTCACTGGCGTAACCCCCGAATACTTCCCTGTGCGGAATTACACAGTCGTAGAAGGCGAAGAAATCACCGAAGAACATATTTTGGGGCGCGCCTCGGTTGTGTTGCTCGGCGTTGAAGTTGCCGATACCCTCTTTGATCGGCGTGAAGGTCTGGTTGGTGAAATTGTGCGCGTAGAGGGACAGCCTTTCCGCGTGATCGGTGTTCTTGAAGAACGCGGCGGCGGCATGATGGGGAGTCAGGATAATGAAATCCTAATTCCTTTTAGCACCGCCCAAACCCGTATTTTGCGCCGTAGTCCCGCCGACAAAGTGGATGTGATATTTGTTCAAGCAACAGATGCAGATTCTGTTATCTCAGCCGAAGAAGAAATTTCACAGATCATTGCCCAGCGGCACCGCACTGAGGTCGGCGAAAATGATTTCACCGTCTTTTCTCAACAGGATATGGTGGACACTGCCTCTTCGATTACCGGTATTTTGACTGTGTTCATTGGTGGGATTGCCGCCATCTCCCTGCTTGTAGGTGGGATTGGAATCATGAATATCATGCTTGTTTCTGTGACGGAGCGGACGCGCGAGATCGGCTTACGAAAAGCTTTGGGTGCCCGAAAACGCGATATTTTAACCCAATTCTTGGTCGAATCGTCCTTGCTCAGTCTTGTTGGCGGATTAATAGGCATCGCCCTGGGGTGGGCTATCGGCATAGTCGTCGGGATTGTTGCCACGAGATCAGGCACACCCTTCGAGCCAGTCGTCGGCATGGACGCGGTTCTCCTCGCTACCCTTTTCTCTGCCGCAGTCGGACTCTTTTTTGGCATCTACCCCGCCAACCGTGCCGCTAATTTGGTGCCGGTGGAGGCACTTAGGTACGAGTAGCTTTCAGTAAATCAGGAAACAGTAAACCAGAGATACCGAGTGTTTTCAAAACACTCGGTATCTTTTTCTTTAACGCTCTAGCCGCTGTCCCCAACGGCGATTTGACCGAATACCGAATACTGTCCTTGTGGTAAAATATCAGAAAATGAGAAAGTAAGAAAGTTAGAAAATAGGAGAAGGCAATGCCTGTATATTATAAAACCCGTCTGCGCCCAAAGGGACAAATCACCCTACCAAGCAAAATTCGCAATTTGTTGAAATTAAACGCAGGGGATGATTTAGCCTTTTCTGTTGATGAACAAGGCAAAGTAAATCTGAGCCGTTTAGAGGTCATTCCGCCTGATCAGGCTTGGTTTTGGACAGAACGCTGGCAAAAAATGGAACGTGAAGTGGAGGAGGATATCGCGGCAGGACGAACAGAAACTTTTGATTCTGTAGATGATTTTATCAACTACCTTGACGAGCCAGAAGATGCCGAAAATTAAAGCCAGTCCCCGTTTTAAGAAGGCGTATAAGAAACTTTCTCCAGAATTACAAGAAAAAACGCGTAAAGCATTAGCCCTTTTGGGAGAAAACCCGCGTCACCCTTCATTGAGAACAAAATCGGTGCAGGGAATTCGTGGTGTTGACGAAGCCCGCGTAGATATAGCCTGCCGCATGACTTATGAGCGTTTAGCGAATGATATTTTGTTCATGCGTGTCGTTGGAGAGCATGATAAAACGCTGAAAAATCCATGAGTTTGAGGGGTGTTATCTAAGTCACTCCCCCCTCAAAATATCGCTCCCGCCGCCGTCCTCGACGGTGGGCTTCTCATAAACCGCCGCTGAGGACAGCGGCTAGAGCGGAGGGGGTGATCAATTACGTCAGGGCTCTGTTCTTAAAACGCCTTATGCTCCGTTCTATTCATAATCTCATCCTGCAACGCCTCGCTCAAATCGCAGAAATAATCGCTGTAGCCC
>CAZAWS010000097.1:0-1555 GCA_964488755.1 uncultured Anaerolineaceae bacterium
GGGTGTGACCAATTACGAATTTTGTCTTTTCTAAAAAATATCAGCGAACGACCAGAATTTAGTTTGCAAATCCCCACTTTATTTGTCATAATGAAGGGGCGGAGCAGTAATTATGGAAAACAAATCGGCACAAAAGGTATACTATTGGCTCTGGTTTTCGCCTATATTGACAATCTCAACTTTGGGATTATTTACAGAGATAGTAGATAGCGAAATCACAGCCGTCCTTATTTCGGCAGTTTGGCATCTCTTTCTTCTTTTTCCTGCTACAAATTTCAAAAAGAAATTTATGGCTTGGCACGCTCGGCAGGCGCTTATGCTTGCTGGTGTACGGACCTTAGTTGCCTTAGTTTTTTACAGTCAGCCAATTATTGCAGGTATTTTATTAAGCATTATTTGGTTTTTTGGCACGCGTTGGGGGCAAAAAGAAGCAAAAAAAGGGCTGTGCAGTTTAATGCATTGGAGAGGGGTAGAGTTGGAAACACCCCTCGGCGTAGAAGTAGCCGAAAAGGAAATCCCCAAAAAACCGGCGCGTAGAAGTTTTGCTGAAACCACCTCCGCTCCTTCTGCAAAAAAGATTATAAAGCCCTATACGCAACCCGCCCTCCAATCCGACCGTAAAAATCAGCTTCCTTCTTGCCCTAAATGTGGTGCGCCTGAAGAAGGAAAAATGATTGTTTGCGGTGAATGTGGGGAGTCTTATGCCGCTGATGATTTGCTTAAATTGCGCCAATTAGAATATCTGCTAAGGCAAACCCAAACTTGGCGTGGCTCAGAACCCTACCGAAAGCCTTATAAGGCAGAACTGCTAAAGCTACGCGCGCGCCTATTTCCCCCTCAGCAAGTTGAAATTAAGGATGAAGAGCCGAGACGCGCGCGACCCCAACCTGCTCCCGTTAAAAAAACAGATGTCGTTCCTAAACCGATTCCCGTCAAACCCGTTGCGGCAACAGTGGCAGAGCCTGCCGTTAAAGTCGTAAAACCCGCGCCGAAGCCGAAGCCTGCTCCAAAACCCAAGCCTAAACGTGACCCAATCCAATGGGGGCAAATTTGGGAAAAAGCAACCAAGATGATCGTCTCTGGCGCACTCTTACAGGGCCTGCTCTATTTGGGCGCGTTTATGATTGTCGTTTCAGCAACGATTTTGGTTATCCGCTTTTGGGGTGAATTCCCTCAAGTCTTACAACTTATTCTCATTGCAGCGGTGCCAACAACTTTCTATATTCTAAGTTGGGTGGTGCGCTTGAAACTCAAATTACCACAAGCCGCTACGGTTCTCACAGCCATCGGCGCGTTGATGGTCGCCGTAGATTTTGCGGCAGTTTATCAATTTGGCAGATTATCTGAGCGATTTGATGGAAACGCCTACTGGCTTTTTGCTTCCGTTATTACTCTAATTATTTACAGCATTACAGCGTGGCGCGTTTCAGGAGAGATTTTTGGCTATCTTGTGTTGATTGGGATTACCAATGTTATTTTATCCTTCACTCGTTTGCTAGAAATCCCCTACGAGTGGAGCGCGGTAGTCATGGTGGCAACGGGTGTTGCATTTTTT
>CAZAWS010000097.1:1655-6513 GCA_964488755.1 uncultured Anaerolineaceae bacterium
ATTGCCCTCGCATCGCACTATTACCCTCACCTACTCATTATTGCTAGTTTAATCTTTGTCAGCTATATTCCCGATGCCTCTGCTTGGGCGCAAAGTTTTGCTTTTCTTTTAGGCACATTGGGCTACGCGCTGATGGCGTGGAAATTCCCCCGAACAATTTTTGCACACGCAACGGTATGGGCTTTTATTACCGCAGTAGGATTTGCGCTCTTTGCCATAGAATTACGCACAGAATGGTACGCCACCGCCGCGGGAATTTTGGCAATCCCCTATCTTTTAGGTGGAAAAGTGTTATCAAAATTTGCCACGGAGAACACAGAGCGCACAGAGATTCCTGAGAAAAAAGAGGGAGAACAGAAAAGCAAAAAAGAAAAATCATGGCAACGCGGCTACCAACTCGCGGCAAATATCGCTGGATTTGGGCTTACAGGCATCGCCATATTGCTAGGATTTTTCATCCTCTTCACCGAAGTTTGGGCGGGTGTTACTGCGCTCACTCTGGCAACTGGCATCTTAGCAGGTTCGGCTTATCTTTATAAAAAGCCTCTATTGGTTTTCTTCTCGGGGGGATTATTCAACCTGCCCTTCCTATTTGCTATTGAAGATATTTTAGGAAATGTCGAAGTGACGCAACCTATTATTTGGCTTATGGCAATTTGGGGCGGATTGGCGATTGCATATATGGGCATTTCTCTTTTGCTACGCAAAGCAGAAAAATACGCACAAATGCTCGTTTTCTTGGCGCAACTGATAATTTTCCCGCTCCTCTTTGCACTAATGGTTTTCTATGACTGGGCTTTGAGCCAAATTCCTATGCTCGTTAGTTTAGGGATAGTCATTCTATTTTATATCCTCTCTGCTTTTCTTAATCATTATAAGCGTTTGGCTGGGTTCTCAAGCATACTCAAAAAAGTGCCATTGATTGGTCAATCTCTTTTTGTCTGGGCAACAGGATTTTTATTTCCCATTTGGCTTTCCCTTGCGTGGCAAGAAAGCGGCTATCTATCGTTGTGGTTCGGCACAGTTTTAGCAGGGTTAGCTCTGATTTATATCGCTCTGGGGCAATTCTTGCTTAAGAAAAATAAAAGCTACCGTTTTCCCCTTCATTTTTATAGTTATATACTTTTTTTCAGCGGAATACTCATTGCATGGACTGACCAAGCCGCATTACAGATAACGCTCTATCTTGTCGTGATTTCATTGGCATGGCTCTCTTATATTTATAAGCGAATGGTAGAAAGTACCCTCGCCGCGTTGCTCTTCATCGTTCCTTTTCAACAATCGCTGGAACTTTCATCTCTTCCAGAACATGCGTATAGCCTTGCGTATATCTTGCTGGCAAGTCTCGTTTATATTCCTATCGGTAATTTTCTTTCGTCTGCTCGAAAATATCAAAAAGAGCCACATTTTGAATATCCCATTCTTATTATTGGCTACTTAATGTCTTTTTACGCGATTATTACCTCGCTAATGGGACATTTCTATATATACCTCACTAACTATCCCCTCATTGGCGTAGAAGTTTCTCTCATTGCTTCGTTATTATATTTTTATAGCGTTTATCGTTATCAAAAAAGTTACCTCTTCGCCCAAGTTTTCTCTGCGCTTTCTGCGCTTAGTTTCATTATTGCTTTTGGGCAAAGCCTCACCCTTTTCAAAATCCCCGAAGAATACTTAGCCATTGCATGGATTGGTCTAGCCTTTGTCTATCTTCTCATTGAGCGCGGCATCGCCTACCGTAAAGCAGAAGGTTGGCTCAGGAATCTCCGTTTTTCTTATGGCATTGGTTCAGCAATTTTGGCAATACTTGGCTTTATTCTCACTGCGCCTTACGCCGTCCCCGCACTGCTAGGTGGAGAAAAAACGCATTTTCTCCTTGCCATTTTCGCACAAATGCTTGTTGTTGTTTTTGTAATTCTCGCGGCGCGGCTCTACAAAAGTAGCTTGCCCCTTTATTTAGAGCCTTTTATAGCCCTCGTCCCTGTTACGCTGATTTTTGTTTCTTATACCGAAATTGCTCCCCACCAATTTGGGATTGTTTGGGCAATAATTGCCCTCCTTCATCTTGTAATTGCTTCAATTTTGGATAAAAACAGGATTCGCTACGCGCACGGCATTTATCTTGGCTCTTATTTCTTCTCCCTTTTCGCCATCCTCTGGACGATAAACGATTCCGCGACGTTCGTGTGGACGCTGGGTCTCGGTATTCTCTCGGCTCTTTTCTCGGCGTTGAGCGTCCATTTTAATCATCATCACACATGGGACGAAATAGTGCGTCTCTTTTTCGGCAAAAAGGAGAGCGCGCTTCAAAAATCCTTCCGTTCTGTTTTTATCTGGATAGCCGCGTGGGTTTTCCCAATTTGGATATATTTCTTTTTAGATCAATTTGAAATACTTTATATTGATAACCAAGTCGAATTGGCGTGGCGTGGATTTGTGCTGGCGTTGCTCGCCCCGGCATATATCGCAATGGGTTTGGTGGTGCGGCGAGTTCGCCGAGAATATACTTGGGCACTTTTCAGCGCAGGCTACGCCCTCACCGTAATTGCCGCGATAATTGCTTTCAACGATTTGAAAATAGCGATAGCCGTACTGGTCTTAGATGCGGTTGTTTACGCTCTTTCGGCGTATATTTTCAAAAAGGTATTTTGGCTCTATCTCACCACGATTTTGGTGCCAATTATCAGCTTGCTTTCTTTGCATTCTGCCGACAATCTCACCGCTTCGTGGGTTTCAAAAACCTTTATGGGCTTGGCATTTCTTTACCTTTTGGTGGGCTGGATTTTTGATAAAAACCTGCGCCCCCATCCTAGCCTTCCTTCGAGGGGAGAAGGAACAGCTTCTCTCCCCCCATCGGGGGGAGATGTCCAAAGGACAGAGGGGGGCAGGGGCAAGATTTCTGCCTTCGCTCAGCCCTTCTATGCCCCCGCCTTTGCCCTCAGCACAATTGCTTTAGTAACGGTTAGCAGTGAGCGAAGTTTAGCAATTCTCATCTATTTATTGGGCGTTTTGTTCTATACAATTTCGATAAAACTCTTCGATGAAACGCTTTTCCTTTACCCCGCGGTTTGGCTATTTGCCGTGCCTTATTATTTGACGATGACGCTTATCCCCAATCTGGATGCGCGTTGGTATGGCTTGGGATGGTTGCCCTTAATCATTTTTTATATTCTGATTGGACGATTCATCTTCCACAAAAAGCCGATTAAGTCGCCGATTTTTGTTCACCCCGCGATGCCCTTCTACTTGCTCGGATACGCCCTCAGCCTCAGCTTGATTGCTCTTTCTTCAACAGATCCGCTGGCGTTGACCTTAGCTTTTCTCGTCGGGGCGATTTTATATTTTCTATCTGGTGGATTATTCCGTAGGGTTGTATGGTTTTATCCGGGGATTCTCTTTGTACATTTGGCTCTTTTTAGTTATTTCACTATTAATCCCTCAGATAGAGAGCTGTACAATTTTAGCCCGCCCTTCATGGTTTTGACGTGGGTGATTGCTTTAATTGGATATGCCTTTAGTAGAATCCCTCGCAGTAAGGACTTCCAGTCCTTAAGGGCTAAAGCCCTTACTACAAAAGTGAAGTTTGTGGGGCATATCTTCACCCCATCATGGGCGCAACCTTTCTTCATCTTTGCCGTGCTAGATATATTTATTTGGCAGGCTGTTGCCCATCCCGATTCTTATACGGCGATTATCCTTGCTGTGGGGCACGCACTATTATTGACTCTCTTTGCTATCTTATGGACAGATTTTGCGTTGGTCTACGGGGCACTCGCATTTTTCTTGTTGGCAGTTGGTTATCAGTTGAATTTGGCAGAAGTTGCCTTTGCAGAATCTATGACGTGGCTTGGCGGAATTGGGCTTGGGTTCTATCTACTGTCGAGGGGCAGCAAGCAAGTTGAAAAAAGGGCGAAGCGGTGCGCTATCTGGACAAATCCATTTAAGTATATGGGGATATTTTTATCCAATTTCGCGGTGATTTTCTCCCTCCCATTTATCGCTTCTTATACTTCTGCCATCGCACTTTCGTTGGCGTTCGCGGGGATGCTCTATCTTGCTATTGCTTACGAAGATCGCCGTTATTATTTAGGCTATTTGGGGATGGGTATGTTGCTCTTTGCGTGGGCTTTATTGCTCGTGGCAAGAGATATTTCTGAGCCGCAGTGGTATGCTATCCCCGCGGGCATCTACTTTACGGTGATGGGCGAACTCGAAAGAAAACGTGGGCGGGGCGTTTTTGCAAAAATCATCACAGGATTTGGGTTGGCTGTATTATTGATGACATCTTACGCACAATCTTTGGGCGATGATGGTTTTATATACTTCATCATTTTGCTGGTCGAAGGTTTGTTGGTCTGGTGGTGGGGCGCGGCACGGCGACAAAAAGTCCCGTTTTTTGCGGGGTTGGGAGCTAGTATCTTAAATGTAATTAGCCAGATAATTCTTGTTGTGCGAGTTTACGACATCAACCGCTGGATAGCCATTCTTGGGGTGGGCTTGTTGCTGGTGGTCGCCGCTATTTTTGTAGAAAAGCAACGTGAAACGATTATTGCCCGTTCAAAGGAATGGAGCGAGAAGTTGGATAGTTGGGAGTAAGAACGTGAAACGTAAAACGTGAATCTCATTCTCACGCTTCACGATTTCACGTTTCACATTTAAGGAGAAAAACGCATGAAAAGTACCGATAAAGTTCTACTCGGCATCGTGGTTGGGATTTTGCTCTTAATTGTTGTGGCTTTGGTCGTGACAATGACGCGCCCCGAACCAAGCTATATGGATGAGGGTAGCCCCGAAGGCGTAGCTCATAATTATTTGCTTACCTTGCAAAAAGAAGAGTACGAGCGGGCTTATGGCTATC
>CAZAWS010000098.1:0-6423 GCA_964488755.1 uncultured Anaerolineaceae bacterium
TTTCAATTGCTACCTCTCCGAAGGGTTTTTTGTCCCTACGAAAACGCCCGAAATAAGGGGGACTATAATCAATAAAGCCAAAATCAACAGATAAGGCAAAATGGCACGAAAAGCAACCCCCGATAAATTTGCTCCTAAAACAGATTCTTGCCAATCGGCATTAAGATATTCAAGCGTCTCACCAAAGGCACTTACCGTGCCTGCTTCACAAGATAAACCATTCGCATAGGCATCAATCAAGTCATTCATTCCCGAATAACCATAATTAGCATATAAATAGCGAGTAAAAGACGTAGACTCGGCATACGCCAAAAAAGCCTCCGATTCCTCACGCGGAAAAGTTAAGCAAAGATCAGCAATGGAAATAAGAGCCTCACCTTCCGTAGCGCGCTCAAGTGCTAGTTCATAATCGGGATTAGGATACAATTCTGCTATTGAGGCAGTCCCCTCTAAAAACCAAATAGGTAAAAGGTTATAATTTTCGCCAACATAGCGATAAAGCAAAATATGCGCCATTTCATGGGGAATATATTCTTGCATTAAAATATTTTCTTGTTCACCAGGGGCAATCGCCATAAAAACAATGCCTAAAGCAGGGTCGGCATGTCCGGCAACCCAAGTTTCTCCGCCCATAAAAAGGGCATTTTGCAATTCATTAGGAGAAGCATAAATATAAATATCAATTGGTTGGCTAGTATCTACAGGAAAAAGCAAGCGGATATCGGTCAACGCCACACGAGCGGTGTCAAGTGCACTAAGCCCAAAAGCCTCATCGCCCTTATACCAATGCACGCGTAAATTATCCGCCTCACGCGTTTCCCATTCATAGCGGTTATCGGTATAGGTGAAAAAATACTTAGGGCTAGTAAAACTTTCTCCGTTTTCCAATTCTATCTGAAACCAATAGATGATTTCATCAAAGGGGTGCAAAAAATTTTCACTGGCATCATAAGTATAACTAACACGCCCCTCCTCATCGGCATTTAAAGAAATAACACGTGAGTTTTCTTCACCCACCTCACGAAAGATGAGCAAAGATTCTTTAATGGGACTAGATGTGATAATCTGTGCCGAAAATTGAATTTCCTCCCCAAAGATATGTGTGACTTGAGCGTCTACGACCTCGATACTTTCTTGACCCAAAACTTGGCGCGTGGAACCGAAAAACAGGAGTGCGGTAAATAAAAACAGGTTTATGAATCTGCGAAGTGTCTTTCCCACTAGATTTTCTCCTTAATCACGGCGTATCAAAATCAAAGTATTCTAAATTTTGCACACCTTCAGTAAAATCAAGATTTGCAAGTGCGTCTTCAAGAAAAGCCTCTTGTTCATCTTCCCCTTCAAGCTGATCAAGAAGAGATAGCAGATGCTCGCGCACATCCTCTCCGCCAATTTCTGAGAGCGACCAAATAGATGCCCTCAATACAACCTCATCATCTTCTTCTCTAAGGCTATTCAACAAGATAGGGCGAGCCAAATCAAGTGAAAGATTTCCCGCCGATTTTGTCGCGGCGAGGCGCACAATCTCGTTCTCGTGAACTAAGCCCTCTAGAACTTGCTCTTGCCATCGGTCACTATCATAAGAGCGTCCCATCGCAAAAAGTGCGCTGGCTTTCCACATGGCAGTTTCTTCTTGCCAAGCCTTTTCGATTAACGCTGGAACCTCCTCGCGGGAGGAAAACCCTAGGGCTTCTACAGCATATTGCTTAAATTTGGCTCTTTTGGCATTTTGCGCTATCTGGAGCAGAGCTTCTTCAATTTTCTTTAAACCTTCATCTGAAACTTCATCTAATTCGCCATAATGTACATAGAATCCAAGTAAAGAGATTGTATCTGTGCGGGTTTCAACTTCAGAGTCATTTAGTGCGATATCAATAAAAGTGGGTATCAAATCTTCGCGTTCATAATCTGCCAATAAACGAATTGCATAAGTGCGCGTAATACCGTCTTCATCGTGAAGTAGCGGGCGCGCTAGCGCGTTAAAATTATAGAGCAAATTATCATCTAACTCACGTTTTAGGTGGGCGAGCAAAGCATGCCTACGAGAGAGCGAGACATCGTCCCAAACTTCGAGCAAGGGTTTTAATTGCACAGGGGCAATGTCAGAGAGAGTCTCGGCAAATTTTGTGAGCGTGCCAAAAGAAAGTTCTTGGCTCTCATCGCGTAGCGTTGCGATTAATTCGGTAAAGTTATCTTGGAGAGTGGTCATATAAGTCTGTTGCCTACTGGTTTTCTGGTCTATGGCAAATTGAAATCAACGGGATTTACAAAATCCATTACATTAATATAGAGCATAAAGGCTAAAAGGAGCATCATCCCTATGCCGTGCACAGCGTTTTCAAATTTAGGGGGAATGCGTTTTTTGAAAATCAATTCTGGTAAGAGAAAGAAAATTCTCCCGCCATCTAAAGCGGGGAAAGGGAGCAGGTTGAAAACGCCCAGCGTAATGGTGAGGCTGGCTATCAAGTTTAGGGTATAAAAAGTTGGCGGTGGCGTAGTTCCTGATGGGGAGGATGCTGATGGCACATCTACACGGCTTTCTACATCGGCATCTACAGTTTGTTCAAAGATATTGAAGATGCCCTTAAACCCGATAAAACGCCCCTCTTCAGGTGCGATATTGCCGCGTATCATTTTTGCTGGCATAAGTAAAATCTCTTTAGCGTGATAGGCAGTTATCTTTACGGAATACACCATTGTTTCTATAAAAGAAGGCGAATCTTCATACGCATAGCCTGGTACAAATCCTAGGGCACCTTCTGTTGCACTACGACTGCTAGAAGGCGTAGCTTGGGTTTCAATAATTTCACCATCGCGTTGAAGAGTAATATCAATGTCTTCATCCATATTTGTGGCAATGAGATAGCGCAATTGTTCGTCTGTCGTTACCGCTTCCCCGTTTATCTTCAGGATAATGTCGTTTTCGAGAAAGCCAGCTTCGGACGCGGGCGAATTCGGTGAAACGTCATAAATCTGTATGGTGTTATAGTCGGGAATTCCCATTTGTGAAATAATGATGGCGTAGACTAAAACGCCTAAAAGCAAATTCATGGTTGCCCCTGCGAGTAAAATGGCAAGGCGTACGCCTGGTTTAGCAGAGGTAAATCCGCCACTGGCTTCAAAGTTTTCGTTTTCACCTTTGAAACGATTAAAGCCGCCAATGGGCAACCAATTGATGGTAAATTCTGTGCCGGGATGCACTTCGCTGATATTGCCTTCCCGCGTAAATGCACCCGCTTCTTCCCCCACTTGAACGATTTCGCTAATGACTTTAGTTTCTGCCTCTGCGGTAGTGCCATCGGCGTTCACCAGAATATGATCGGTTTCCTCTTCTGAGGTTTCTTCCTTTAGCTCCACTTCGATTGTGCGTAAAATCCATTTTTCATCCACCTTATCGGCGGTGATTTTCGCAGGTTGGTTGAGGGTCTCTTGCCACTTAAAAGGCGGGTTGAAATTACTAGGAATTTCAATGCGTTGACCATTGATGACAAAAGAGCCTTTAGCCCACCAATAACGCAACATGCGGGGGGGAAGACCAATGCCAAACTCCTCAACCTCGACCTTGAAATAACGCCCCACAACAAAATGCCCAAGTTCGTGAATGAGAATAACAACGCCAAAAACGCCTACAAAAATCAGTCCGGCTAAAATACTTGTATTCATAAAATCTCTCTTTTAGATTGTAATAGAACAGCATCGCATCTGTTTCAGACGCGTTGCAATTGTTGATTATATCAGGTGTGCCGCACCGCCAACGGTGGCGGTGAGTGTTTTTTGAACGCCTTCGAGACTGTCTAGCTTTTCTTTTACTTCATTCATTTTTTCTTTTAATGTGATGACGTGGACATTCGGACCCGCATCAATCGTGTAGCAAACGGGGATTCCCTGCCCCCGCCAAGCGCGTACCGAGTTCATAACGTGAAGTGTGCTGGGGTGCCAATAAAAAAGCGCGGGATTTGAAGTCATCATTACCGCGTGCATCAAATCTGAATCTTGTTCTACAATGGACGCAAAGGTTTCAAAATCACGCTTTAAAATAGCCTCACGGCAAATCTCAATTCTGCGGGGCGCATCTGCCACGCGCGCCGCTTGCAATGGACTCGTTTCCGCAATTCGGTGTCCCTGCGTGGAGCCAATCTCTTTATGCTCGCCAGAAACCACAGCAATACAATCGGCTAAATCCCAATGTTCTGGGGGGGCGAGAGAAAAAGAATAAGAGCTTTCGTCTGTTTCTCCATTGGTCCATTCTACAAATCCACTTGGCACAGAACGACACGCCGACCCCGAACCATGTCGCGCCAAAATAGAGCGTTCTTTTTCATCTAACTCAAGCCCTGCGGCTTTAGAAGCAGAGAGTGCCAAAGCAGAAAATGCCGCAGCTGAGGAGGCAATCCCTGCACCCGTGGGGAAATTGTTTTCACTGACGACTTTGGCAAATAAATTAACGCCTGCTTTTAAACGCACTTCGTCCAAAATTTGGCTAACGCGTGCCAAACCTGCGCCCGTGACTTCCTCTTCATTTAAAATGAGTTTGTCTTTGCTAAAATTTTCACCAAAGATAACCTGTGTCTTTGCAGACAACCCTTCTAAATTCATCGAAAATGAGCCATTGACGGGGATTCGCAAATCATGGTCACGATTCCCCCAGTATTTGATTAATGCTATATTTGGGTGTGCGAGTGCGGTAGATTTCATGCGAGAGAGTCTACCATTAAGCGGGTTAGTTAATATTAACTTTCTCTATATTTCCCAGAGTAGATGGGAAAGCACAAATATCTCTGGGAAATATAAAAGATAACATTCTTTCGTTCAGTGGAGATTCAATCTCACTCGATAGTTGTGTTTCTCTATCGTATATCTAGAATTCTCCACAGATAAACGCAGATAAATAGGATATTTCTTGATGAAAAGCCACAAAAGAATGTCTTGAAAATGTTTTGCACATTTGAAAACTTTGTTTTTAGCCTAGCACAAAGAAAAAGTCTTTAAATCAGCGTTTATCTTGTTTATCTGTGGTAAATTTTTCTGTCGGATGTAGTTTCTTCTAAAGATGTAGGGTAGAGGATTTCTGATAAAGTCTATTAAATCTTACTCCCCAAACCGCCTCAAGACCTCCGAAATTGCATTTGTGCCAAACTCCATTGCTTCAACGGGGACGCGCTCATTGGCGGCGTGAATCGTATCAATGAGTTCTCCCGGAATATCCATCGGCAAAAAGCCATAAGTTTGGATTCCAATTCTGGAGAAGAAACGCCCATCGGTCACACCGCTCAAGAGCATCGGGATTGGTGTGCCGCTTGGATCCGCTTTTTTCAAAATATCAGCGAGTAGGGGGAAATGCGTCATATCTGGTTCGCCCGCGCCTTTATCGTATCGAGTGACTTCGAGTTTTACATCGTCTCCCAACAACTCTCTCAATTCAGCTAACACATCATCGGGGGTAAATTGGGGCAAAAGCCGACCATCCAACTCTACCGATATTTCCGCAGGAATGACGTTGATTTTATCCCCACCACGAATGATATTGGGGCTAACGGTATTATGCAAAAGCGGATTAATCAACATCCCTTTATCACCCAATGCGTCCAATATCCTATCCGTAAAAGTGGGGTTGAGCAGCATTTTTATCCCTACATTGGTCGGGAAGGTTAAGGAATTGCCAATTGTAGAGAGCATTTGGTCTGTAACAGAAGTAATATGTACGGGTAGACGTTCTTTTTCCAATTTATTGAGCATTTTCGCTAATTTTGCAGTTGCACCGCCACGTCGCGGCATCGAGCCATGCCCCGCGGGTCCGCGCACAGTGGCACGCATACTGCAAACTTGCTTTTCAGCGACCATGACGGTATAAAATTTCTCACCGCCCATCTCCAAACTCACGCCACCGCCCTCGCCGATGGCGTAGCGCACGCCCTCGAATAAATCGGCGTGATTTTCGACCAAAAAGCGTGCACCGTGAGAGCCATCTACTTCTTCGTCTGGCACGACTGCTAAAATGATGTCGCCGGGGGGCTTTTCGCCAGCTTCGTAGGCACGCAAAAGTGCGGAGACCATCATCGCAATTCCACCTTTCATATCAAGCGCGCCACGCCCCCAAATCATATCGTCAGCAATCAGCCCCTCAAAGGGCGGATGCGTCCATTGCTGCCCTGTGGTGGGCACAACATCCACGTGCCCGTAAAGCAAAAGTGGCGGTGCGTCTCCCCGCCCCGGTAAACGCGTGATTAAGTTCGGGCGGTTGTCGTCTTTGGCTAAAATAGTCGTTTTCAAGCCCGCGTCTTCGATGATTTCTTTGAGATACATAATAATCGCCTTCTCATTGCCGGGCGGATTGGTCGTATCAAAGCGAATTAGATTTTGGAGAAGTTCAACAGGTTTTTGGTAGATGGGCGTTGTCATTTTGATTCCTTTTTTGTACACGGA
>CAZAWS010000099.1:0-6417 GCA_964488755.1 uncultured Anaerolineaceae bacterium
CTACTCAAAAAAAACGCCCCTCCCAAAACGGTCTCTTTGTGCTAGAATACACGCCGTTCAATTTAAAAGTATATCCAGAGCGATATACTTCTTTCCGCTCCCAACTCGCTGACGGCGTTGACAGGGAGCATATCCCAGGGAAAGGAGGTTTCCCCACATGCGTAACTATGAATTAACTTGTATTATCCATCCTGATTTGGATGAGACTGCTTTTAATGAGGCACTTGACAAAATTAAAAGCTGGATTGGTGAATCAGATGGCAAGGTTGAAAAGGTGGATCTTTGGGGTCGTCGTAAGATGGCTTATATGATTCGCAAGCAACTTGAGGGTCAGTATGTTTTGATCCACGCGAGTATGCTTCCCAGTGCTATAAAAGAATTAGACCGCAAATTGCGTTTCCTTGAACCGCTTATGCGCCACATGTTTGTTCTCGTCGATTAATATATTGGGTTTCTTCTACAGAAGAGGAGTTTCATAAATGAGCCGAGGCTTAAATAAAGTGATGATTATTGGGAATTTAGGGCGAGACCCTAAAATGCGCTATACACCCTCTAGTCGTCCTGTGACCACTTTTTCTGTTGCTGTGAATCGATCTTGGAAAAGCCCTAATGGCGAACATCGCTCTGAAACAGAGTGGTTTAAAATTGTTGCTTGGGGCAAACTTGCCGAAATTTGTAATGAGTATCTTAAAAAAGGTCAGCAGGTTTATATTGAAGGCAGACTTAAAACCCGACAATGGGAAGATAAAGAAGGTCAAAAGCATAGCACCGTTGAGCTAATTGCCAACGAGATGACAATGCTCAGTGACCGCCACATCAAAAACCAAGAAGAAGACAACGCTGTTGAAGATGCCCCACCCGATATAGATGAAGATGAATTTCCGTTCTAAATTAGTTTTATTTGGAGTTAGTAATGTCAGCATTTAAAAAACGTTCTTTTCAGAAACGTTCTCGCTTTTATTCGCGCCCTAAAGTCTGTCAATTTTGCACCGATAAAAATGTAGATCTTGATTATAAAAACACAGATTTATTGCGCCGCCTTATCACCGAGGAAGGAAAAATCCGTCCTCGCCGTCAAACAGGTACCTGCGCTCGTCACCAACGCTCAGTTGCCAAAGAAATCAAACGAGCACGCCATATTGCCCTACTACCTTATACAGGTGAATACTGGGAAGCAGGTCGTTAACCCTCGTTAATAAAATGGGGCATGGTTTAATGCCATGCCCCATAAATTTTTAAGAAGAGAAATTATGACTAAAAACAAATTTGTTGCGCGAAAAGAGCGCGAAGAAAAACAAGCAAAACTTATTCGTAACATAGCTATAGGCATCGTGATAACTGTTGTTCTTTTGCTTGGCTATGGCTATGCTTACGAAAACTTTTTTCAAGGACGAGAAGCTGTAGCAACCGTTAACGATGAAAAAATCTCAATCTCTCAGTTTCAAGCCCGCGTTCGTCTTGAACGCACAAGCCTTATTAATCAATATGTTCAATATGCTCAAATGGGACAGCAATTTGGTATGGATGTCGCCCAGCAAATTGAACCTATAGAAGCGCGCTTGAGCCAACCTATGCAAGTTGGCGAGAGTGTTCTTAATACAATGATTAATGAATTGGTATATGTGCAAGAAGGACAAAAGCAAGGGATTACAATTTCTGAGGAAGATGTAGAAGAAGAACTAGAAGCCTTTTTAGGCTATTTTCCTGATGGAACACCTACGCCAGCCCCCACTACAGAAGTTGGTGCGGCAAATGAATATCCGACTCTGACAAAAGAGCAGATGGAGATTGTCACTTTAACCCCAACGCCCACAGAAGCCCCAACTCTCACGCCCATCCCAACAGAAGAAGAGGAAGAGAGTGATGCGGTTCCCACAGTTCTGCCCATCCCAACTTTGACCGCCACCCCATATACTGCCGACGGTTATGCTGAGGCTTACGATGAGATGTTAGCTCTTTATACCGATACTGGCATGACCGAAGAAGATTTCCGCTTCCTTTTTGAAGCACGGCTTTATTATGACGCTCTGTATGAAGTGGTCACAGCTGATGTAGAAACTACAGGTGAAGAAATCTGGGCACGCCATATACTCGTTCCCGATATGGTTACCGCAGAAGTTGTTCTTGAGCGTCTCGAGGCTGGTGAAGACTTCGGCGAACTTGCAGTAGAGTTTTCTACTGACCCAAGCGCAGAAACTAATCAAGGCGATTTAGGTTGGTTTGGACCTGGTCAAATGGTGCCTGAGTTTGAAGAAGCCGCTTTTGCTCTTGAAGAAATTGGTGATATTAGCGAACCAACTGAAACTCAATTTGGCTTCCACATCATTCAATTATTAGGGCGAGAAGAACGCCCGCTTGATGAAAATACTCTTCAATATGAAAAGGATACGCTCTTCCAAGAATGGCTAACTGAAACCAAAGAAGGTTACGACATCGTGATTTACGATGAAATTTGGCAAGCAAACGTACCTACAGACCCAGGTCTACAAGAAAGCTTAGCCGAAATGTTTGGTGGCGCACAGTAAATACCAGCAACCTGAGATTAACATCATTAAATAAAAACCCCCGCTTCCTTCCAAAGGAAACGGGGTTTTTTTTATCAACAGCAAGGACATTTATTTTTCCTTTAAGGCTTTGAAGTGTTTTCAAAAAGAGTATCTACGAAACCAACGCATACACACACAGAGTAAGAGAAAATCTGCGAAATCTGTGGATAATTTTATGACTTACTAGCACTCTACCTCGAAATCCTAAAGAGACCAAGAAAAACGAGAGTCTCTATGTAGAATTACCTCACCCCCAACATCTCATCACTCACTTCATCCAACTTCAAGCTAATAATCTGGCTGGTTGAGTCACGCCCCATCGTTACACCATAAATCACATCTGCGGCTTGAACGGTATTACGATTGTGCGTAATCACAATAAACTGCACATCCTTACTCAATTCCACCAGCATATCTCTAAAACGACCAACATTTGCTTCATCCAGCATAGCGTCCACTTCGTCCATCACACAAACAGGGGTCGGAGAAACGCGCAACAAAGCAAAAACAAGAGCAATTGCGGTCAAGCTACGTTCGCCACCAGAGAGCAAACCCAAACTCTGCTCACGCCTGCCGGGTAAACGAGCTTCAATTTCAATACCAGTTTCTACTAAATTATCAGGGTCTGTCAAACTCAATTTCGCTGAGCCACCGCCAAATAAGCGAATAAAAATTTTCGTAAATTCTACTGCCACAACCTTGAAGGTTTTCACAAAAGCTTGTTCCGTTAAATCATCCAATTCACGAATAACCTCATGCAAATCGGCTTTGGCTTTATTCAAATCGGCAATTTGCTGCTCCATAAATTGATGGCGTTCGCTTTCTTTCTCAAACTCTTTTTGTGCTTCGGGATTCACAGGTCCCATGCGGCGTAAGCGATTACGTTGCTGCTTCACTTCCCGTTCTAAATCGGGCGAAATCTCCTCAATCTCCGATAATTGCTCCACCATCCCATCAAAGGGTAGGGGCACATTCCCTGTTTCACCCTCTTCATAAGAAAAACTCACCAAACCAAAATCATCTTCAATTTGTTGGCGCAAACGCTCTAAGACCTCTTCTCTACGGGTCACATTCAACTGCATCTGCCCATGCAAACGCTCAACACTGGTCATTAAACGCGTCGCATCACTTTCCTCTGCACGCTGTTTTTCTTCCTGCGCTTCTGCCTCCGCCAATTCCTTCTCGGCAGGCACAATTTTCTCTTGCAAAAGGGTCAATTTTTTATTCAACTCGCTCTCATTTTTACGAGAACTTCCTTTTTGCGCATCCAGTTTTTGCAAGGCACTTTCAGTTTCTATTTTTCGTTTTTCCAAACTTTCTCTGCCCGCTCTTAAGCGTGCGACAGCTTGCTCACGTTCGGAAAATCGTGCTTTTGCATCCCCCAAAGTCCGCTCAGAAACTGCCACTCTCGTTCGCCAATAAGTCGCCTTATTTTGCAATTCTTCTAAAGAAAGCTCGGCTAATTTTTCGGATAAAGTGCGGATGCGCGTCTTCAGGCTTTTTTCTTGCTCCTCGGCTTCTGTGCGTGCTCGTACAGATTCTTTTCTATCCGCTTCCGCACGCTCGAACTCGATTTGAAGTTGGTCGCGTTGATTGATCTGCCACTCCGCCCTACGGCGGCTGGATTCGGTTTCGAGCGAGATTTGCTGTTCAACTTTACGCGCATCATCAAGTTTTGTGCGCGCCTCACGCATCGCCGCCTGCATCGTTGTAGCCTCACGTTTAGCGGTATCTAAATTGGATGAAACACTAGCGATTTCCTTCGCTAATTCTGCTAAACGTGCGGAAATATCGCTCAGGGACGCACCCAACTCTCGGCGTTGGCGCGACCTGCCTAAAGTTCCCGCACGATCCGCACCCCCAGCCAAAATCAAGCCATCTGCTCGGAAGACCTCCCCACGCAAGGTGACGGCACGCGCGCGCCCATCCAATCCATCCAATAAACGCCGTGCAGTTTCACGATCTTTAACAATGAGCGTTTGCCCAAGCAATAAATCGACCGCTTTCTGCAACCCCGCAGGCGCAACGACCATTTGCGATGCGATGCCGAGACAATTCACATCGTTGGGGGCTTCGATGGGCTTGGCGTTGGCAAGCCACGCGAGGGGCAAAATTGCCGCCCGCCCAGCCTTTTGGTTTTCGAGTAGACGCAGGGCGTCTTCGGCATCATCGCCGCTCTCAAGCAAAATAGCATCAACATACTCGCCCAGCGCGGCGGCAATCGCGGCTTCGATTTCAGCGGGCACATCGAGGGCGGCACTGAGCGCACCCCGCGACTCTTTAAGCTGAGATTTACGCGCCGCTTCGAGCAAAAAACGTGCGCCATCGGCATAACCGGAGAAAGATTTTTCAGCCTGCTCAAGAACTTCTAGCTGAGTTTCAAGTTTTGTTTTTGTGGTATCTCGCTGAGATTCTTTTTGGCGCAAATCCCGCAGTTTTTTCTCTAATTGAGCCACCTTTTCTTCTTGTGCAGCAAAAACAGATTTCGCTTTTGCGTGCGTTTCTTCTGCTTTAATATGCGCTTTCTTCGCCCGCTTGGCTTCGTTTTCAACCTGAGTAACTTTTTCTTCGGCTTCTTTGACCGCATCTTCATTTGCGGCAATCTTCTCTTGTTGCGCCGCAATGCGTTTTTCAAGGCTATCGAGATGCGCTTGTAATTGGGCACCTTTTCCGCTTAGTTGATTGATTCTTTGCTGTGCACCGCGCAATTCTTTTTCAGCTTCTGCCCGCTCCACACGGCGACTTCTGAGTGCCTTCTCTGCCTTTTCTATTTCTGCACGTGCTTCTTCATCTTCACTTTTCAGGCGAAGGCGTTCTTTTTCTGCTGCACTCAATCGTTCTTTGGCTATGCGTAAATCATCTTGGCTGCGTTCTCTCTCTACCAAAACACTCTGTTGGCGGGTCTCTAAAGAACGGCGGCGTTCATCTAAAACGGCTAATTCTCGGCTGCTTGTTTCGCGCTGATTATGCAGTTCAGATGATTCTCGATGCCATGCGCTAAGTTGAGTGCGCAATTCTTGAATTCTTTTGCGGAAAGCCGTAAATTCGTTAAATTGTTCTTCATGTGCGCTATGCGTTTCGCGCAATTTAGAATCTTGCTGACGAAAAGCGATGCGCGCTTCTTTCAAATCTTTTTGGGCTCGTTTCCAATGATAACCATACCAATCGCGCAATAAAACTTGGAGATCGGCTTGCACCTGTATATATTCGCTTGCCTTTTTTGCCTGCCGCCCCAACCTGCGGATGAGGGGATTTAGCTCGGTCATCACGTCTAAAACGCGTTCGAGGTTGCGCTCGGATTTTTCGAGACGGCGCAGGGCATCATCGCGTCTGCCACGATAAAGACCAATGCCCGCCGCTTCTTCAAAGAGCCGTCTGCGGTCATCCGCTTTTAACGCAAGAGAAGCATCTACCAGTCCCTGCCCCAAAATGGTATACGTCCGTTCGCTTAACCCTGATTGTGCGAGAAGTTCGTTCACATCCATTAGGCGAACACGTTGACTATTTAGCCGATATTCGTTTCCGCTGTCTCTATAGGCGCGCCGCTCTAAAGCAACTTCACTAAAGTCAACGGGAAGCCAATTATCGGTATTATCAAAGGTAATGGTCGCACTTGCCATCCCCGCACGGGCACGGTGTTCAGAGCCAGAGAAAATCATATCTTCGGTTTTCTTAGCCCGCATCAAGCTATGGGATTGTTCGCCCAAAACCCAACGCAGCGCATCTGCGATATTTGATTTTCCTGAGCCATTGGGTCCAACAATAGCCGTGATTCCTTCGGCGAATTCAAAATCTGTTTTCGTGGCGAAGGTTTTATATCCTTGTAGGTCGAGTGCTTTTAGTCTTAGGGGCATAGGTTTAGTTTAAGGTT
>CAZAWS010000100.1:0-6412 GCA_964488755.1 uncultured Anaerolineaceae bacterium
GCGAAGATGATGGAGGCGATTCTGTAGTATTATTCTGTTTTCGATAAAATACTGCTTTAGCCGAAGTTATCAGCGGAGATTTTCAGTGCGATTTATCGCACTTTGTTTTTTAGCTGATGATTTCAATCATCAGTTCAGACGCAGTACCCCGTGTTCAAAAACCTTAGTTTTTTGGAGAATGAATGAAAAAGAAAGTCGCCCAACTTTGGAAAAAAATAAAAGAAAACCGCCGTCTTCTAGTTGCCCTAGGCATCACGCTTATCGTGGCAACTTTTTATTATTTTGCGTGGGCAATCCCTCAAACCTATGCCGAAAGCACCCACATCGGCTTTGAAGTGGGACGCATGGACAACCACATCTGGTGGGCATCCGATGCTCGCGACTACCGCGACACCGGCGATAATTTCTTCGGCAACACAGAAGAAGAAACCATTCTCTACCGCCGCCCCTGGCTCTATCCCCTCATCGTTGGCGCGTTGCGCAACTTCACCCCCATAGACCCAGACTACTCACTCTGGGGTTTACAACTCGCCTTTTGGCTGGCATCCATTGTTTTTATTTTCCTCGCCATCGTCCGTGCCACAGGCAAAATTTGGCTCGCTATCTTTGCCACAGTCGTTTTTTGGACGCACCCTTCCCCCATCGCACTCACATTTCATGGCATGACAGAAGTTTTCAATATCTTGCTTTTGTCGATCTTGGCATTTTTTGTCTTTTCTAAAAATAAGCAAAAAGATTATTGGCTCATTTTTCTAATGAGCCTTTTGCTGGTCACAAAACCAACTTATCAAGTTCAACTCGCCATTTTATTGCTCTATATCATCATCAAATCCTTCAAAAAATGGCAAACAGTACGATTTTGGGGGAAGATTGCCCTCGCGCTGATTCCCGTCTGGATTCAGCTTCTGCTCACTTGGCAAATTTTGGGATATGCGATCATCTCAGATGTCGCGGGAGTCACCCTCAAGTATTGGACGCTGACGCGCGTCTACGCCCAAGCCGAGGGCGTGTCGAACTTGCCCGAAGTTGCTACCGTTGTGGAGACGTGGACGCGTGAAGAAGAGCTTGATTATCTCCTCAACAACAAGAAAGTCACATTTTCTGTTTACGTTAATAATCTCGTAAAAGAATCCTTATTAGCCGATTCTTATATCATTATAGATAAAAACAATCCAATGGATATTGCCATTATGACGCTTAATAAATGGCATCTTTATCTGCACCTGCTCATGTTGCCTTTAATGGGCTATATGCTAATTTTCAACCGCAAAGGAAAATGGGAAGCCATCTGGATACTCTACCTCACCTTCGTAATCCAAACCTTAGCCACCGGGGTTTCCTCTGACCAAGGAGATCGCCTAATGATTACAGGCTTGCCCTTGTGGATTGTAAGTTATAGCTTTGTCCTCACGAAACTAAAGAGTTTAGGCGATGGGGTTTCATCTGTAGTAAAAAAGAATGCACCTTCGTAGTAATCGCTTTAGCGATTATTTTTCGCAAAGCGCACAAGATGATTGAAAGTAAGTAAATGAAAAGAAATCCGTTCTTATTGTTGGCGCAGATCCCGCAGGTTTAACCGCCTCACTACAACTAAAACGAGTTGGTATTTTCAATACCTTCGCCGTTTTTTTGCAATCTTTTGTAGGGCTACAGAGCGCGTTTTTTTTCTAACAGGATTGTATTTCAAATAAAAAAGGGGACGCTTTTTGCAGAGATAGTTTTATATCCTGTGGAAAAAATACCATCCAAGCTCCGGTGCGAACTAAAGTCCTGCCTCAGGGCATGAAAGTCGGATAAATCCGACTTGAACTTAGCTCAGCGGGCTTTCATGTATTGAGCCGGCGGCTTCAGCCCCGCTCGTTTGGCGAAGGTCTTGTATTTGGTGTTTTTATTTCTACCCGCCGCTTGCGGCGGGTAATTCTTTAATAGATGATAATTTAGGAGAATACTGATAAAATAGATAGATGAGTGACAAGCATAAGTCAATACTCTTTATTATAGTCGGGATACTTCTTGGAAGCACATACCTATATAGTCTTTGGTGGTTTGGTGCATCATTAGGGAAGGGGATTCAAGTTGTCTTTGAAATCGTCTTTTTCTTTGTCGGTATTGCCTTTTGGAAATTCTTTTTTGCTCAATTTATCCTCCCTGTTTCAACTTTTGAAGAACGAAAAAAGATTTACCAGCTTTTAAATAAAGGGGCAGGTGGTCCCGCGATTTTTATTGAAAATGGGAAGGCAGTTGCTGGCGTGGGGGAAAAAGAAAAGGAGGGCGAAGGTGTTATTCTCGTAGATACTGCTAGTGCGGTGGTATTGAAGAAGACTACAAATTTTACGCGAACGGCAGGTCCAGGTGTTGTTTTTACTGAAAAGGGCGAGCATATTGCTGAAGAGGTTGGGTTACATAAGCAAAGCGATTCTCTAGGACCACGCGCAGAAGAAAACCCTTTCATATCTGAAGAAGATGCAAAAAATGCTGAGGAATATAAATCCATACAAGAGCGGCGTTTTGAAACAAGTGCTTTAACTCGTGATGGCATTGAAGTTGTCCCCAATATAGACATAAATTTTAAAATAGATGCTGATCCCGCTAAAGATGATGAGATGGGGTCACGTTTTGGGTACGATGAAGAAGCCGTTCGCAAAGCCGTTTGGCATGCGGGGATTAATCCTGATATTTCGGCAAGTTCAAGGCGTCACGATGTGGGATGGAATCAACTTCCTATTTATATCGTAGCCGATTTATGGCGTGAATATCTTAGCAAATATAAATTTAAAGAACTTTTTCAGAATACGCAAGAGATTATTGATAACGATGAAGCATGCCCTGAAAAAGAATTATTAGAAGATAGTTCTGCGTCTGCAACGATTAAGCCAGCTGTGCCGTCTACAGGTATTGGCGTTTCTTGGTATAAATTTTTAGGCGATTTATACCAAGATTGGGCAGATAGCCTCAACAAAATTTTTATCCCTAAGCCTGTTCAGCAGGTGGGGGTAATTGAAAATGAAGATAAAGAGGAAGAAGAGAATTCTGCAAAAGAAACCAGTTCACCTGAAAAAATAACTGCGTTAGAAGTTATAGTACGTATGATTAACCAACGCATGAAAGAGCCTTGTTATGAAAAGGTTGATGCTTACGGGAAGGTGATGAAGGAAAAAGAAGTAAGCCGTGAGTACGATTTTTTAAGAAACGAGCGCGGAATACGCGTTTTGAATGTCAGCGTGCACACCTTGCGTTTTGACAAGGGCGTAGACGAAAAACTTCAGGAAGATTGGGGGGCAAATTGGCATAAATTTGCAAAAAAAGAAGCAGGGCTTATAAAAAAAGAAGAAGAGATTAGAAAATTACGAGGAAAAGAAAAGGCTCATTTTGAATACGCCTTTGCGTTAAGCCGCGACGTTGTAAATGGAAAGATGAAAAACAAAGGGGAGATTTTAGACCTTTTACTACGCAGTACGCGAAAAGAGATGGTGAGGAACAATCAGCTTTTAGCTCTTAATGAGAAGAGAAAAGAAGAAGATAATATAGATAGAATTGACGATATTGAAGATTTACGTCAACGTGTTAGTAAGGGGGGGGGATTCTGATGTTTACCCGAAAGAAGAAAAAGAAAAAAGATTCTCCTGCTCAGATTGAGAAAAAGAGATATAAGAAGAAGCGAAACAATTTTTTTGATAGCTTTTTAAACCCTCTTTTTAAATTAGATAAGGAGACTGCCCAAAAGCGATCTCTTTTACTCCTTGTTTTTATCCCCTCTATTTTTATACTTTGGGGACTATTAGAATTTTCAACGTTGCTTAATGGCATAGATGCTTCTAATATCACTGGTCGTGATGTTTTATTTGTTTTCTTCCGTTTTGCACTGGTGTTTATTCCACCATATTTTATTGCAATCAGATTAGCCTCTAGATATCTTAGTGATATTTTTGAACTTAAAGATTATAGTATTGCAAGGAAATTTATTTATCAAGCGGCGTTTGCAAGTAAATATGAGAAAATCACCATAAAAGATGGGTGTGTGGCTGATAAAGATAAAAATTCACCGATTATAAAAATAGGGGGACCCGGTAAGGTAAATGTCGATCTTCATAGTGCAGTTCTTTTTGAGAAAATAGACGGAAGACCGCATATTATTGGTCCCACTAATGATGTGAAAGATGATGCAAATGTATTAAATGCTTTTGAACGGTATAGAGAAGCCATAGATTTACGAGATATAAATGTGGGACCAAAAGATTTCTTTGCGCGTACTCAAGATGGGATAAAAATAGAAGCCAAAGATGTGCGTATATCTCTTAGCGTTAATCGTGGTTCTTCCAAAGACAAGAAGAAACTGACCAGTTATAAATCCTACCCCTTTTTGGAAGAAGCGATATCTGGCTTAATTTATGATCATACATGCGATGTGTCCCGGAATACAGAATCTCGCTCGGTTTGTCCGCTATGGTCAAATTCTATGGGTGGGAAATTTATGGGGAGGTTGAAAAAGTTTGTTGGCAAACATCAACTAAGTCAGTTTATTAGCACAGAAGGTGAACCTGAGAAAAAGAATTTTCAAGATAGAGAAGAAAATTATCAGAAAATGAAAGACGAACTTCTTTCAGAGGTTAAAGAAGAAGATAGCATGAAAGAAGAAGACGATAATGGTGTTGATTTTCAAACGCGAGATAAAATAAGCGCGTTGTTCTTAGAGTTTGTTCAAAATTTCCACGAAGAATACCCAAAGGATAATGTTGTGCTTAATTGGATAGGCATAGGTACTTGGAATACCCCAACTGGAAGTATTCATAAAGAACATTTAGAATCATTGTCATTGAATAAAGAAAATGCTAAAAAGGGAAGTGAGAAAAGCCTTAAGAAGATTGAAGACGAGGAAAAATATACAGAATTTTTGCGTTTGATCCAAAAAGTCCCTTTAGCTTCGGCGAATAAAGAAGAACGCTCATCGCCCAAAAAAGAGATAGATATTCTAGGCATCTTGATTCCCCAGCCTATTAAACCATCACCTCTAAAAATATCTAATGATAATTACGATAAAGTTGTTCGTGAAATTCTAGAAAATTATCTTGCATTGATAAAAACAGCCCGAGCATATATCCCCAAATATGTTGTAGAAGATGAGAGTAGGCAGGTAAATCGTTGTTTTTTGAATGCCATTCACGTAATCAACGAAAGTTTGACAAAGCCTAAAGAAAGGAAGGCTCATCATCCAGAGGGTAGTTTTCCTGCTTACCAAAGAGTTTCCATAAAAGATGAATTGTATAATGCCATAGAAATAGAAAAAAGCGAAGAAACCAAAGGACTTTTTCAGAATTTATTAGCAAAAGTTCTGCGTGATACAAATACTGCTATAAATTTGATAGAATACGAAAGAGAACAAAGTCCAAACGTTTCTATAAATGGGTTGCTAAAAAACGCAATAGCCCGTTGGATACGCGATAATCGTTAAATTTAGAATAAAAGGAATCTATGAAACTCCCCCACACACTCATCTCCCCCGAAGTCACCCGCGCCCTCGAACTTTCTCAGCCCGTTGTTGCGTTAGAGTCAACCGTTATCACCCACGGATTACCCATCCCCCAGAATATGGAATTAGCCCGCGATATGGAAACGAAAGTTCATGAGCAAGAAGCTGTTCCAGCTACCGTTGCGCTTTTGGATGGAAAAATTCGTATTGGGATTAATGATGAAGAATTAGTAAGGCTCGCAAATGCTAAAGACCCCGTCAAAGTCTCTCGGCGGGATTTCGCCAAGGCTATCGTCAAAAAGCTGGATGGCGGCACAACTGTCGCGGGGACGATGCTCGCCGCCTCCCAAGTTGGGATCCGCACCTTCGCTACAGGCGGAATTGGCGGTGTCCATCGCGAGGGGCACATGGACATATCCACTGATTTACAAGCCCTTTCCGACACACCCATGATTGTGGTTTGTGCGGGCGCGAAATCTATCCTAGATTTGCCCGCCACATTGGAGTATCTTGAAACGATGGCTGTGCCAGTTGTCGGCTATCAGACAGATGAGTTCCCGGCATTTTTCTCGCGCAAGAGTGGATTAAATGTGAGCGTGCGCCTAGATTCCCCTGAAGAAATTGTAGCTTTCGCCAAGGCGCATTGGGACTTGGGATTAAAGAGCGCAATTTTGGTTACAAATCCTATTCCTGAAGAATACTCTTTGCCTGATGATTTTATTAATCCTATTATCAAGCAGGCTTCGCAAGATGCGCAAGATAGGGGGATTCGCGGACAGGCGTTGACACCCTTTTTATTAGCTAGGATTAATGAGTTGAGCGAGGGACGTTCTTTGCGTTCAAATTTGGTTTTGCTACATAGTAACGCTACTTTGGCGGCGCAAATCGCTAAAGTTTTGGTCAGTGGGCAGAAGCGCAAGAATATCTAGGATTTGCCGACAAAGT
>CAZAWS010000101.1:0-6329 GCA_964488755.1 uncultured Anaerolineaceae bacterium
GCATCCAAAAGCGGATGCAATGCAGTTCTCGCAATTGGGACAAAAACACCTCTGCGCTCTCTCCATCTTTTTAAGCAAAAAGGACGAAGAGAACCCAAAGGTGCGCCTTTGTTGCCCTAAGAAGCTATTATACCTCCCTCTTTATGTAGAGAACTACTGATTTTCTTCACTAATTACTCTAATCTAGCTCTCTTTGGTATCTTTTCCCCATGCGTCTCGCATGACGGGATTGAGTTCTAAATAAGCATCCACTCTTTCTTTCGGCACAGTGTTTAGGGGGCAAGAGAAATTGACACATTGCGAGCAAGTATCTTTGCGTAAAGTCCAAAAGAACATCACCGCCGCCCAAAAAGCAACCAAAGCATAAAGATATTGACCGCTAATCAGCATAAAAGGGAAGGGATAGCCGAATAAAATAAAAAAACCAATGAATAACTGTGTTTTCTCCGAACGATTCATTGGTTGGGGCGCATACTTCCATAATTTATAAACGCCGTAATTGGCAATGCAATGGAGCGTTTTATCCTCTTCGGCGTAATAGGGACAATGACGGCACAGAATATAACTTTCCCAGACGTGGAAAAAGAACATAGCAAACGCGAACCATCCCAATAAGTACCATCCCCATCCGCCCAAAACGACCCCAATGATTGATGGGATGGCAAACATGATGAAAATTCCCATAAAATGACTTAAATCGCCCCAATTAAAACGACATTTCAGGGTACTGGAAAGCGCACAACCGGCACATTCTGTTTCTGTTTGCCAAGTGCATATTTTATACGGATTTTTATCTTTCTTTGTAGCAGACACGAGAACCTCCTCATATTATGGAATGAACTAAAAGGAAGGGACCGGTAGACTTAATTCCCACTTTGTATTTGTTGCTATATTTTTAACCAATTTCATGGGGATAGAAATCTATAAATCTCTTTCCCCTATTCTAGTCCTTTTTTGAACTCTTTTACAAGTCTTTCTCTTTCTTCGTCTGAAACAAAAGCTGCATTCAAAGCATTTAATGTCTGATTCTTAAGTGTGACCATCGAAAGCCCTAGTTTCTCGTTTGCCATTTGAAATTCGTCACTCAAAGAAATTCTCGAAATGCTGGGGTCATCGGTATTAATCGTTGTTATCAAGCCAGCTTCAATCATCTTTGAAAGTGGATGTCTTTTTAGCGAAGAGATGACTCCAGATTGATGATTACTCGTCAAACAGACTTCAAAAACCGTCCCACGATCTTTCGCCAAAGCGACCACATTCTCATCTTCCATGATGCGCACACCATGACCGATTCTATCCGCGCCCAAGACTTCGATTGCCTCGCGGACATTTTCCGCCCCACCCCATTCTCCGGCGTGGACGGTAATCTTTAGCCCGGATTCTTTTGCCTCTCGGAAAATCGGGGCAAAGGGTTTGCCCGAAAACTCCGCTTCGTTACCGGCAATATCCAACCCAACGATGCCCTGATCTTGCATCCCAGAAGCCAACCACGCGACTTGCTCCGCCAACTCTGGGCTTTCGTGGCGATTAACGCTGGCAATGAGCTTTACGTCAATCCCAAATTTTTCTGCGGTTTTATTTGCACTCTCACAAACCCATGTCATCACATCGTGGAGCGGAAAACGCTCGGCACGGCTCAAAGCAACTGGTGTGAAACGCAATTCCATATAGCGTACATTGTCGCGCGCCGCATCTTCAACCGCTTCACGCGTCACGCGCGCAATTACATCTGGAGAACGGTAGAAAAGCCGTAATGTTTTAAATTTTTCGAGAAAATTAGTGAAATTATACGGTTCATCATCACCGATTTGTACCAAGCCCGTTAAACGCAAAATGCTAATAGGGACGGTCAACCCGTGCAACTGTGCAATATCTAGCATTGTTTCAATGCGCAAAGAGCCTTCCAAATGGCGGTGTAACTCTGCCTTTGGAAGGACAAGAAAGATATTTAGTGAGGATGTTGGTGCGTAGGGTTGCTTCATATTTTTCGGGTTTAATATCTAAAAGTTGAAAGTAGCAAATAGAAAACTGATACCTATTTTACTGCTCTACTGCTTTACTAATTTACCGACCTTCTAAAAGCTGCCTAATGCCTCTTCCTTTTCTTATGTCGTTTGCGTTTTTTCTTCGTTGTCGAATTCTTTCCTTTAGCGATACTCGGCGAAAGCACCACATCTACTGTACCAATGGGGGTTGCGTCCCAACGGCGGGGTAGGTAAGCAAAAACGCGGCTAACGACCTGCGCACGAACATCATCGAGCAAAAGGTTGAACATCTCAAAAGCTTTGCGCCTATATTGTACCAGCGGGTCACGCTGGGCGTAAGCCTCCAAGCCAATTGAAACACGCAGAGCTTCTACCTTTGTTAGGTATTCTACCCATTGGTCAGTAATCGCTTTGAGCAAAAGGTGACGCTGAATTTCAAGCATCCGCTTTTTGCCGAGAGCCTTAATGACGATGTCTCGTTGCTCTTCGGGCAGTTTGGCAGGGGGCGTTTGGGCATAATCATCTGCTAATAGGTCGGCTGGCAAGCCTAAATCTACGAGCGAAGCAGCAGTTGTTCCCTCCCTAAAATCTACATCGCCCCACGCATTTTCCAACTTCTCTTCTGCCTGCTCAAAATGTTCCATCACTTCGGCAATTAGATTTTCTGGCTCAGCATTTTCTAAGGCTTGGGCGGCACGATAAATATATCTAAAACGGGTAATTTTTTGTTGGACTTGACGATGGGTGCGCGGGTCAAAACCGGTGACGATTCCTTGAGACAGTCCCAAAAGTAGTCGGATTTTTGTCGTATCGTCCCAAACATCAACTTGCTCCTGCTTAATGGCTTTGGTGAGGTCTTTAGCAAGAGTGCCGTTCCTCCCCGTCATAGACTCTAGGCGCGTTTTAAGGGCTTGGTCGGTGGCTGAAATAACTTCTTCTTCGATTTCGTTCCACGCCATTTCGGATAGTTGATTGACGTTCACGCCGAGCGTTTCGCCCAAACGATATTCGATGGTAGCAACCATGCGTTTGATATTGGAAAATTTGAGTTGAACAGCAATTTTTTCACGCAATTCATCTTCGAGGTCGTAGGCGTCTTCCATGAAAATGCGAAGCTGGTTTTTGCTGAGGCTCAGGCGCATACCAAGTGCGCCGTTAAGGGTGTCTAAAACTTCTTGAGGACGGAAAAGCCCTTCGCTGTTGTCGGTGTTTTGAATAAAGAGATCAAGCAAATCATAGCGATCTTCAATGAGTCCTTCAATGGTGTCGCTGGTGCTATAAACGACCGTTTCGATAGCTTTGAAAATATGCTCTTGCTCAGATTCGATAACTTCGCTAAGTAAATTGAGCATGGCTTCTTGCGGGGAGCTTCCCGCTCTTTCGATTTCTTCCATCTCGTTAAGAAGCAATTTCATGGTGAAGGATGGGAAAACTTTATCGTTACTATCCATGAAGGAGGGCTGAACGCCGCTTGTCCATGCCAATAATGCCCAAGGGGTTTCGTTTTCAAAATCATCATCTAGCGTAGCGTGGACACGTTTCTCCACATCCACACGGAGCATCTCGGCGATGTCTTCGCTGAGGTCGTCTTTGAGGAAGATACGATCGCGTTGGGCGTAAATTTTCTCACGTTGAGCATTAAGCACATTATCGTAATCGAGCAAATGTTCGCGGGTATCGAAGTTTGCTCCTTCAACGCGATGTTGGGACTGCTCGATGATATTGGATACAATTTTATTTTCAAGGGGGAGCGTATCGTCTACGCTGAGGCGTTGCATGAGATTGCCCACCTGCTCACCACCGAAAAGGCGCATTAAATCATCTTCGAGAGAGAGGAAGAAACGCGATGAACCGGGGTCGCCCTGCCTACCAGCGCGCCCACGAAGCTGATTATCTATGCGGCGCGCATCGTGCCGCTCTGAGCCAATGACGTGAAGTCCGCCTACAGCTTTAACGTGTTCCATTTCTTCAAAGTATTGAAGGAAATGTTTGATTTCTGTTTCGTAGATACCGTAATCCATATCGTCTCGTTGGAGCAGAACTTGGCGTTGTTCTTCAAGAGTGAGATTGTAGGCGTTTTCAACATCGTTTTTGCGTAAAACGCGATTTACGGTGGAGAGAATTTCTTCGGCAATATCGCCGCCAAGTTTAATATCTACGCCACGCCCTGCCATATTGGTTGCGATGGTGACTGCACCAAACGCTCCCGCTCCCGCAATGATTTGGGATTCTTCGGTATGCTTGCGTGCATTCAAAACCTGATGCGGAACACCGCCTTTAATTAGGTTTTTTAATCGTTCCGTATCTTTTTCTTCTAAATCCAAGAGATAGAGTAAAGTGCCAAGATTTTCAGAAGCGTTGAGGCTGATATTTAATTTAAGGGGTTTTGCAAAGTCACGCAAAATTTTGGGAGTGAGTGTTTCAAGCGGTACGTATAGAGGCTGCAATTCTTTAATGGCGCGCCCATCTTCTACGCGATCGTTTTCTTCCATCCAAACATGACGAATGAGCAAACTCTGTAAAAGTCGGCGCACGGGTTCGGCGCGTAAACGGCTAGATAATAAATCAGATGATGCTACCGAAGTGGTACCTATGAGTTGCGGTCTGCCAAGAATATAGAAATGTGCCGCTTCTTTGACAATGGCGCGGAGTTTTGCTTCTACAGTTCTAAAGATGGAATCTGGGTAGTCTTTGCGTTTCCACAACTCAGGCACGGTGTCTTCAGGAGAATTTTCTGGCACATAATAAGTATATTCATATCCCGTATATTCTTCTTTTGCTGTGCGCGCATCTAAAGCATAATTCTCACTAGCAGATTGATGGTCTAAATTGGTGGGGATGGGTAAAACTTCGAGGCTGTAAATTTTGGAAAACTCTTCGGCTTCGGTGAGGGCTGTGCCTGTCATGCCTGAGAGTTTTTCGTACATACGATAATAATTTTGCAAAGTCACGGTTGCGTAAGTGACGGTTTCAGGTTCAATTTCTACGCCTTCTTTCGCTTCTACAGCTTGATGTAAACCATCTGACCAACGTCTGCCCGGCATGAGGCGACCCGTGCTTTCGTCTACGATAATGGCTTTGCCACCCTGAATAAGATAATCTTTATTGCGCTTGAAGAGATATTCCGCACGAAGAGCCTGTTCAAGGTAAACCATAATTTGCGCCTGTTCAGGCGTCAGATCTTCGGGGCGGTCAGGATCGCTCATGGGTTCGCCGAGCAATTCTTCAACATGCACAATGCCAATTTCTGTGAGGGCTATACTGCGATTTTTTTCATCGAGGTCGTAATCTTCTTCACGCAAGATTTTGGCAATATTTGCCATGCGCTTATAATCGCCCATATCAATTTGGGCAGGACCAGAGATAATAAGCGGGGTGCGGGCTTCATCAATGAGGACGTTATCTACCTCATCAATAATCGCAAAATAATGCCCGCGTTGAACGCGTCTTTCGTATTCCATCGCCATATTATCGCGGAGATAGTCGAAGCCAAATTCGTTATTTGTACCGTAGGTGATGTCGGCTGAATAAGCCAATTTTCGGTCTACTAATTTAAGTTGATGTTGGTCTTCTTGCGATGATTCTTTTTCAGGGTCGTATAAATACGCTTTCTTCCCATGCTCTGTGGTCGCGGCAGATTGGAGAATCCCCACGCTGAGACCGAGAAAATTGTAAATGGGACCCATCCAGCGCGGGTCACGTCTGGCGAGGTAATCGTTAACGGTGATGAGGTGAATCCCACGTCCCGTTAACGCGTTTAGGTAAACGGGCAAAGTCGCACTGAGGGTTTTCCCCTCTCCCGTTTTCATTTCTGCTATTTCACCGCGATGAATCGTAATCCCGCCAATTAGCTGGACATCATAATGTCGCATCCCCAAAGTGCGTTTGGATGCCTCACGCACAGTGGCGAAGGCTTCGTACATGATTTCGTCAAGCACTTCTTGCTCAACGCGGAAATACTCGTCTTCATCTTCGATGCCTTCTACCGCGTCTTGAATTTTATTGCGAAATTCATCCGTTTTGGCGCGCAGTTCTGTGTCGCTGAGTTTTTCAAAATCCGGCTCTAGCGCGTTAATGTCATCTACGATGAGGGCTAGTTCATCTATTCGTTTTTGGTTGGGGTCGCCCCCGAAGATATTTACAAATTTCTTTAACATAGTTGGGTTCCTCTCAAAGGGCGATTATAACAGAGAGGTGGTGGAGTGAGTATTTGGATTTTATTAACGAGTATGCCAACGATGCGTGGGGATAAAGAGTCATCACGATTTATTGGGCAATTTCTTATCCGTCCCCCTCTGCCCTTCGGGCATCTCCCCCAAAATGGGGGAGAATTTCCCATCTCCC